>NZ_QQWY01000029.1:0-62144 GCF_003950455.1 Sphingomonas sp. ABOLE | reverse complement strand
TTCTCGTGTTCCAGCACCATCCGCACCGCGCGCGTGCGAACCTCAGGCGAGAACTTGTTCGTCGTCTTGCTCGTCATAGGCCCTTCCTCTCAGGAGTTGGGGCCTCCGACAAACCCGGCGCGGTTCAGTCGCTTATGTCCCCTTCTTTCCGCTCGGCGGCTTCAGCCCATTGCAATCGGCGGCACTGTCCGACGTTGCAGCCGCGCTCGACGCGACGCCGATGCAGGTGGCGCTTGCCTGGCTGCTCCAGCGATCGCCTAACATCCTGCTTATACCGGGCACGTCGTCGGTGGCGCATCTCCACGAAAATTTGGCCGCGGCCTCGCTAGAGCTCCCTGCCGACGCCGTGACCCGCCTCGACGCGATCGACGGGTGATCAGGCCGACCGATTGGCGAGCACCGCGTCGAGCAATCCCGGGAAGCGGCGATCGAACTCGGATCGCCGCAGGGTATTGATCATCTCGCGCCCCGCCTGGGTCGTCTCGATGAGCCCCGCTGCGCGGAGCAGCTTGAGGTGATTGGACAAGGTGCTTTTGGGGATGGCTTCGCAGGGCGCGGCATCCGAACAGCGCAACCGTTCGGCGGCCGCCAGCCGCGCGACCATCTCCAGCCGATTGGGATCGGCCAAGGCGTGCAGCGCCAGCTCGAGCGGAACGTCTTCCAGCCTTGGATGAGTGAAACGGGCCATGGAACCGATATAGGGTTTTCCAATCAATTTAATAGTTCGGGAATGTTGAACCGTTGAACTGGCGCGCCATATCCCGGCTGCCGACAGCGCACGACGCCGTGATCGCGGGCCACATCTTATGGAGTATTTACATGTCACTTCAGGACAAAAAGGCACTTGTCACCGGCGGATCGCGCGGGATCGGTGCGGCGATCGCCAAGCGGCTGGCAGCCGACGGCGCGGCGGTTGCGATCACCTATGCCGGCAACAAGGCGGCGGCGGACGCCACCGTGGCGGCGATCGAAAGCGCTGGTGGCACCGCCTTCGCCTTCCAGGCCAATGCCGGGGATCCGAGCTCGCAGCGCGGCGGTATCGAACAGGCGGCCGCGGCGCTGGGTGGGATCGACATTCTCGTCCACAATGCGGGCGTGGCGGAGTTCTCGCCCGTCGCCGACGACACCGACGAAACCTATGATCGCCAATTCGCCGTCAACGTGAAGGGCCTGCATGTCGGCACGCGCGCGGCGCTGCCGCACCTTCGCGACGGCGGGCGGATCATCCTGATCGGCAGCATCTCGGGCGAGATGGCCTTCCCCGCGACCACGGTCTATAGCGCAACCAAAGCAGCGGTTGCGGCACTGGCTCGCGGCTGGGCGAAGGACCTCGCGGCCCGCAACATCCTGGTCAATACCGTTCAGCCGGGGCCGATCGATACCGACATGAACCCGGCCGACAGCGAGTTTGCGGGGCAGGTCCTGGGCGCCATCCCGCTCGGGCGCTATGGCAAAGTCGAGGAGATCGCGGGTGCGGTCGCGTTCCTCGCCGGACCGGACGCCAGCTACATCACCGGCACGACGCTCAACATCGATGGCGGCGCGACGGCGTAAGACGACGCCTCCGCCGGTCAGGGCTGGTCGTCTAGATAGGCGGCCAGCTCTTCCGGCGTTCCGTTGGGGAAAGCCTCGCGCAGCACGTCGAGAAACGCTGACACTCTGGCGCTTAGCAGGCGGCGCGATGGGTATAGCGCCCACAAGGCGATGTCCGAACCCGTCACATCGCCCCACCATGTCAGCCGCTTCGCGGCAATATCGCGGCTGACCAACGATAGCGGCAGCCGCGCCGCCCCGCCCCCTGCCCGGACCGCATCCCGGATCATCACCAACGACGACAGCCGCAGCACCGGATCGATCGCGATCTCGCGGGCGCCGTCCGTGCCCGAGACCGTCCAGTTCCACGCCGGATCATCGCCGCGGACCACAGCGGGAACCGCGCCGCCTTCCGGCAGCGACAATTGCGCGCTCGTCACCACCACCAGCCGATCGTGCAGGAACGGCCGACCGACCAGCGCATCGTCGGCAGCCGGATCGACGCGGATCACCAGATCATAGCCCTCCTCGATCATGTCCACCGCGCGATCGTCGGCGGTGACCTCCAGCCGGACCTCGGGGTATCGCCGCGCGAAACCCGCTGCCAGCCGCCCCATCGCCGTCTGCGAGAAGAGCAGCGGCGCGCTGATCCGCAGCCGCCCCCGCACGCGCGCGCTGCCCTGCGCGATGGCGGCGGTCGTCTCCTCCAGCTCGGCCAGCAGCGCGCCGGCGCGCTCGAACAATGCCCGCCCCTCCTCGGTCAGCTTGAGGTCGCGTTGCCCCCGCTCCAAAAGCCGAAGATCGAGCGTCGCCTCCAAATTGGAGACGCGGCGGGAGAGCGTCGCCTTGGGTCTGCGGGTGGCCCGCGCCGCTTTGCCGAAGCCGCCATGGCGCGCGACCAGCGTGAAATCGGCAAGAGCAAGAAGATCCATCATGTTCCACCAGTGAGACGGTTCGTCCAGAATACGCGTCTATTTGCGCACTCATGGATCACGCATCTTTGTCGGGTCAGCAAGACCCAAGGAGAAATTCCATGACCATTCTCGTAACCGGTGCCACTGGCCGTGTCGGCCGCCAGGTCGTCGACCAGCTCATTGCCCGCGATGCCAATGTCCGCGTTCTCACCCGCGACCCTACCAAGACCACCTTTCCGGCCGGCGTCGAGGTCGCGCAGGGCGACCTGCTGGACATCGATGCCATGCGCGCCGCGTTCGCGGGCGTCCGCACGCTGTTCCTCCTGAACGCGGTGACGGGCGACGAATTCACCCAGGCGCTCATCACGCTCAATCTTGCCCGCGAGGCCGGGGTGGACCGGATCGTCTACCTGTCGGTCTTCGACGCCGACGGGGCGGTCAACGTTCCGCACTTCGCGGTTAAGTCGGGCGCCGAGCGGATGCTGGCGGCGATGGATTTCGGCGCGACGATCCTGCGGCCGACCTATTTCATCGACAACGAAGCGATGGTGAAGGACGTCATCCTCCAACACGGCGTCTACCCGATGCCGATCGGCAGCAAGGGCGTCACCATGGTGGATACCCGCGACATTGCGGAGGTCGCCGCGCTCGAACTGCTGCGCCGCGACCGCGCGCCCGAGAAGCTGCCGATCGAGACGATCAACTTGGTCGGTCCCGAGACGCTCACGGGCGAAAGCGTCGCGGCGATCTGGTCCGACGTGCTGGGCCGTCCAGTCGTCTATGGCGGTGATGACCCCAACGGGTTCGAGCAGAATATGGCGACCTTCCTGCCGCGCTGGACCGCCTATGAAATGCGCCTGATGGCGGAGCGCTATGTCAGCGACGGCATGATCCCGGACGATGGGGATCGCGAACGCCTGACCGCGATGCTCGGCCGCCCGCTGCATGGCTATCGGGAAACCGCTGCGACGTTGGCGGGCGCCTGAATAACACTGGGAGATGCCAGTCCCGGATCGCGTATCCGGCGACTGGCACGCTTCGGCAGTTCGCTGTCCGTCGGGGGCGGAGGCCTTCGGCGTCCAAGACATCCCGCAGGTGTGCGCCTAAGCCGCTGCAAATCGTTCGCCACCACTGCATTGTGCCTGTTGAGCGGCAGCATTTGGCAGAAGCTGTCGCTGGAAGCACGGGTGGCGGACGACGCAAGCTGGTCGGCAGCTGACGAACGATCGTGGGACATCTCCGACGGTCGTAGTTGCCCAACCCGATCGCGTTTGTGCTTCGAACCCGATTTACGAAAAGGGGAGTGGGGCCTGACCCCTGGGGCTCAATTTTTGCTGCAGTGCGGTAAGTACTTATTTTAAGAATCGTATTTCGATCGGTTGGTTTCCCTTCACCACGATTAGGCGGACTTCATCTGCGCTTCTTGAAGCTCGCCTTTATCACGGTGCCTCCAACCCGCAGTTGGTCGAGATAGTCCGACCACCACTGCGCCATGCGAACGCGTTCCTCCCAATGCGCGCCACGATGATATGCTGCCCGAACGCGATCCCTTTCACCATGCGCCAACGCGCGCTCGATTGCGTCAGGGTGCCAGAGGCCAGACTCGTTGAGCAGCGTGCTGGCCATCGCGCGAAAGCCATGGCTGGTCATTTCATCATGGTCGAAGCCCAGCCGTCGGAGCGCAACATTCATCGTGTTGTCAGAAATCGGACGCTGCGTGGTGTAGAGCGCGGGGAACAGATATTCGCTCGTTCGTGGAAGCGAACGCAACTCCTGCAAAAGATATATCACCTGACGCGATAGCGGCACGGCATGCGGCTGCTTCATCTTCATGCGCTCGGGCGGCACCCGCCAGACCTTGGCGACGAAGTCGATCTCGTTCCACTTAGCCTGCCGCAGTTCGCCCGGCCGGAGGAAGACGTGCGGCGCGATGCGCAGGGCATAAAGCGTTTCCGGTCGCCCTTTATAGTCCTCAATGGCCCGAAGCAGTTCCCCTACTTTCTTCGACTCGACAATAGCGGCGTGATGCTTCACGCGTGGGACGATCAGTGCGCCGCGAGAGATTTCGGCTGGATTTCGCTCGGTGCGTAACGTCGCGAAGCCGTAGCGAAACACGCGACCGGCGAAGGATCGTAGGCGAACCGCGGTCTCGTGGTGCCCCTTTCGTTCGACACGCTTCAGCGTGTCCAGCAACTCGTGCGGGGTGATCTCCGTGATCGGCCGCTTGGCGATTCCGCTCAGCAGTTCCAGAAACCAACGCGCCTTCTTCAGCGTAGCGGCGGATTTCCCCTCTCGCTCCATCTTCTCAATATATTCGCCGGCAACCAGCCCGAAGGTGGTCTTAGCCGAGTGCTCTGCCTCGAGGCGCTTCAGCCGTTTTGCCTCGACGGGGTCAAAGCCATCCGTGAGCTCAGAACGGGCCTCGTCGCGCTTCCGCCGAGCCTGTTGAAGGGTCACTTGAGGAAAGCCCCCGAGCGACAGCTTCCGCTCGATCCCGAAAACCTTGTAGCGAAATCGCCAGAGCAACGCCCCGGATGGCTGCACGAGAAGATACAGGCCGTCGCCGTCCGACACCTTGAACGGGCGATCGCGGGGCTTGAGCGCACGGATTTCGACGACGGTTAGCATGGTGGGCCACGACGCCTGCGAAGCCCCTGGTCCACCGATTCGTGGCCCACTTTTTGCGGGCCTTAGCGGAACAAAATGAGAAACCACGGGACTGTTAACAGCGATTTTATCGCAGTTTTCCGCGGATTTCTACAATGTTCTCAATATGTACTGGTGCCCCTGGCCGGACTCGAACCAGCATGCCTTTCGGCGTTCGATTTTGAGTCGAATGCGTCTACCAATTTCGCCACAGGGGCAGCGAAGGATGCGCAGGGCTAGACGAAGCTTCGCCGCGCTGCAACCCGCTTCACGTCTCCTCGCGCACCTGGGCGTGCGCCAGCAATGCGAACAGCACCGATCCGCCGAGGATGTTGCCGAACAGCGCCGGCGCCAGGAAGCCGCCCAGCACCCAGCCGAGGCTCGCCTCGCCCGCCAGCCACAGCATCCACGCCTCCACCGCGCCCGCCACGACATGCGCGAACTCGCCGAGCGAGATGAAATAGGTGCAGAACACCAGCACGAAGAATTCCTGCCGCCGCGCGCCGGGCAGCGACCACGCGATCCCCGCCATCAGGAAGCCCGCCGGCACCGCCGCGCGCACCGCATCCCAGCCGGAAAGCTCGAGCAGGCTGCGCGAGGTGTCGAGCATCGCCTTGGTGCTTGCCTCGGTTCCCACCCAGCCTTCCGTCGCGAGCCAGGCGATCAGGAACGTGCCGACGAGATTGGCCGCCAGCACCAGCCCCCAGAGCCGGCCGAGCCGTGTGACGTTGCGGAAGGTAGGGCTCGCCGCGACGGGAATCACGGCGGAGAGCGTACTTTCGGTGAACAGCTGCAGCCGGCCGAGCACGACGATCACGAAGCCCAGACAATAGCCGATGCTCGAAACCGGCAGCCGCCATTCGGTATCGGGCAGGTGACTCTCGATCAGCCCGCGCCCGAGCACCGAGGCCGCCATCGCGACGCCGGCGACCACGCCGGAGAAGAACAGCGAACTCGCCGGCCGGTCGAGTTCCTCGTCGCCCTGGCGGCGAATGACCTCGTGGATGACGCGCGAGGACGCGGCCTCGCGTTCCTGGACTTCCTCCTCCTCGTCGGGGGGAAGATCGGGCTCTTCGCCTTCGGGCGCTTCGTTTCGGGGCTGTTGCACCTGCGCTCAACGTCGATGTCGGCGGGAGGTTGCTGCCGGTCGTGCCGAAGGAGAGGAATGGCTGGAAGTGGGTGGGAAGCGGACAGTCACCTAAACCACACATCATGCATGGCGCGGAGAAAGTTGGGATCAGCGACGGGGAACCCGGACGCGGAGCCAATGACTGAATCAATGCCGCAATTGGGGCAAAGGGCGGTCCCGCTTTCATCCTCGACCCACTCTTCCACATCGCTGACCGCGAAAGTTTTTGCACAGAAGAAGCAGCCGCAAACATCGCTGCGCTCTAGATCTGTTCGGTGGTTGGTGGAATGGTGGTGAGCGGCATCGAGCGTGGTGCGTAGAAAGTCCATGAAAGCAGTGTGGGCGGCATCGGGAGCGTCCGCAACTGGGGCGGACGCTGCCGCGCTACGCAAGCCATGCGAGCAGCGCGCAGGCTATAGTGCCTGCTCCCATGATCCGCAGCCACAGCTTCCATGTCCCGCGATCCGGTCCGCCGATGGCGCCGAGATATTCCAGGATCGCCTCGATCAGCATGGCCCGCTCAGCTCCGCGGCGCCTGGCGGCGGTAGCTGAGCGCCTCCGCGACATGGATGCGCCCTACCCCCTCGGCACCCGCCAGATCGGCGATCGTCCGCGCCACCCGCAGCACCCTTGTATAGCCGCGTGCCGAGAGCCGCATCGCCTCCGCCGCCTGGGCTAGCAGCTTGCGGCCGGCGTCGTCGGGCGTGGCGACCGCCATCAGCGGCTCGCCATCGGCTTCGGCATTGGTGCGCACGGCCGTACCCGCATAGCGCGCCGTCTGGAGCCCCCGCGCCGCCGCCACCCGCGCCGCCACCTCGGCCGATCCCTCGGCGGGGGGCGGCAGGACGAGGTCGGCGGCGGTGACCGGCTGGACCTCGACATGCAGGTCGATGCGGTCGAGCAAAGGCCCGGAGACCTTAGCCTGATAGTCCGCGGCGCAGCGCGGCGCGCGGGCGCAGGCCAGCGCCGGGTCGCCGAGATGCCCGCAGCGGCAGGGGTTCATCGCCGCGATCAGCTGCACCCGCGCCGGAAAGGTCACATGCGCATTGGCCCGCGCGACGCTCACCACGCCTGCTTCCAAGGGTTGGCGGAGCGAATCGAGCACTGCCCGCTGGAACTCCGGCAGCTCGTCGAGGAACAGCACGCCGAGATGCGCGAGGCTCACCTCGCCCGGCTTGACCTTGAGCCCGCCGCCGGTCAGCGCCGCCATCGACGCCGAGTGATGCGGCGCGCGGAACGGCCGGGTGCGCGTCAGCCGCCCGCCCTGCAGCGTGCCCGCGACCGAGGCGACCATCGACACTTCCAGCGCCTCGGCCGCCTCGAGCGGCGGCAGGATGCCCGGCAGGCACGCCGCCATCAGCGACTTGCCCGCGCCCGGCGGCCCTACGAACAAGAGATTATGCCCACCCGCCGCGGCGATCTCCAGCGCGCGCTTGGCGGTCTCCTGCCCCTTCACCTGGGCGAGGTCCGGCCCCGCCCCCGGCGCATCGACCTCGCCCGGCACCGGGCTGGGCAGCAGCTGGTTGCCCTTGAAGTGGTTGAGCAGGCTGATCAGGTCGGGCGCGGCGAGCACCTCCACCTGCCCCGCCCAGCTCGCCTCGGGCCCCTGCGCGGCGGGGCAGACCAGTCCCTTGCCCGCCTCGGCCGCGTGCATCGCCGCGAGCAGCACCCCCGGCGACGGCGCGATCCGCCCGTCGAGCGCCAGCTCGCCGACCACGACATAGCCCGCGATCGTCTCGGCATCGACCGCGCCCATCGCGGCAAGCAGCGCCAGCGCGATCGGCAGGTCGAAATGCGATCCTTCCTTGGGCAGGTCGGCGGGCGAGAGGTTGAGCACGATATGCTTGGGCGGCAGCGCGAGGCCGATCGCGGCCATCGCCGCGCGCACCCGCTCGCGGCTTTCCGCCACCGCCTTGTCGGGCAGGCCGACGACGACGAACTTGGGGAGCCCGGCGACGAGGTTGCATTGCACCTCCACCGCGCGCGCTTCCAACCCCAGATAGGCTACCGTCGAGACGCTGGCGACCAAGAGAGCCCCCTCCCCGATTTGGGAGCATAGCGGCTTTTGCGCGCTACGGAAGCGGTGCGATCGACGGGGAGCGTATTGCACAAGCACCACACTCCTCCCATCTTCGGGGCGATGTGCTCCGAACCCGGCCTATCTCCGCATCCTGCGTTGACTCTGGCGCCACTTGCCCGTAATGGCGCTCGACACGCGGCCGCCCCTGTGGCGGCCCTTTTACGTTCTAGATACTCGAGGATGAGCGATGAAGCGGACCTTTCAGCCGAGCAACCTGGTGCGTGCGCGCCGGCACGGCTTCCGTGCACGGATGGCGACCCCGGGCGGTCGCAATGTGATCCGCGCCCGCCGCGCCCGCGGCCGCAAGAAGCTGTCGGCGTAAGCACCGACACGCCCTTGCTGAGCCTCGACCGGCTCACGCAGCGCAAGGACTATCTCGCCGCCAACGGGGGAAAGCGGGCACCGATGCCCGGTTTCGTCCTGCTGGTGCGCGAACGGAACGATGCCGATCCGTCGATGCGGATCGGCATTACCGTATCCAAGAAAGTTGGCAACGCCGTTATCCGCAATCGGATGAAGCGGCGCTTTCGCATGCTCGCGCGCGAAATCCTGCCAGAAGCGGGGATCGCCGGCGCGGATCACGTGCTGATCGGCCGGAATGGCGGAATCGAACGCCCCTATGCCGATCTGAAGGCGGAACTCGCCAAGGCGCTTCGGCGCGTGCGCCCCAAGGCCGACCCCAAGGTCGAATCATGATCGCGCGCCTGCTGATGCTGCTCGCGCGCGCCTGGCAGCTGGGGCCGTCGCTGATCCTGCCGCCCACCTGCCGCTACCAGCCTTCCTGTTCGGCCTATGCAATCGAGGCGCTTCGCCGCTATGGGGCGGTGAAAGGCGGCTGGCTTGCGCTCCGGCGCATCGCGCGCTGCCATCCATGGGGCGGGCACGGCCCAGATCCCGTTCCTTGAGTTTCCTTCCGGGGATTATCGGTGAAAGAAGAACAGAAGAATTTCATCCTCTTCGCGGCGTTCGCGGCGCTCGTGCTGCTCGGCTGGCCGATGATCAGCCACTGGTTTTTCCCGCAGCAGCCGGCCGCCCCCGCGAAGATGGTCGACGGCAAGCTGCAGCCGGTGCCCAATTCGGGCGTCGATCCGGCGACCAACGCCCCGAAGACGATTCGCAGCCGCGACGCGGTGCTGGCCGACAGCCCCCGCGTGGCGATCGACACGCCCGCGCTGAAGGGCTCGATCAACCTCAAGGGCCTGCGCATCGACGATCTCGTCCTGCGCGAATATGACCAGACCGTCGCCAAGAATTCGCCGCCGATCCGCCTGCTCTCGCCGAGCGGTGCCGAGGGCAGCTATTTCGCGCAGTTCGGCTGGCAGGGCGCTGGCGCGCCGGACGGCAACACCGTGTGGAAGGCCGATGGCGAGACGCTGACGCCTGCCTCGCCGGTCAGGCTCACCACCACCAACAGCGCCGGTCAGACCTTCACGGTCGAGCTGGGCGTCGATTCGAACTATATGTTCACCGTCCGCCAGACCGTCGCCAATCGCGGCGGCGCGCCGGTGGCCGTGACGCCCTATACGCTGATCTCGCGCGGCCAGCGCTCGACCGATACCAGCCAGTGGGCCGCGCATGTCGGCCCGGTCGCCGCGACCAACGATGCGGCGCACTATATCGACTGGAAGGACATCGAGAGCACGCCCCAGCAGTTCACCACCACCGGCGGCTGGGTCGGCTTCAGCGACCATTACTGGCTGACCGCGGCCATCCCCGACCAGCGCGGCGGGGTGACCATCCAGCAGCGCGGCACCGCGGCGCAGCAGTACCAGGCCGATGTCGCGCTCGCCCAGCCGATCGCGATCCGCCCGGGCAAGGAAGCGACCTATACCAGCCACTTCTTCGCCGGTGCCAAGGAAGTGAAGCTGCTCGACGCGTACCAGAAGCAGTATGACATCGCGAAGTTCGAGCGCGCGATCGACTGGGGCTGGTTCGAGATCATCGAGCGCCCGATCTTCACCTACCTCAGCTGGCTGTTCAAGCTGGTCGGCAATTTCGGCGTGGCGATCATCCTGCTGACGATCACCATCCGCGGCCTGCTCTTCCCGATCGCGCAGAAGCAGTTCGCCTCGATGGCGAAGATGCGTCAGGTGCAGCCCAAGATGAAGGCGATCCAGGAGCGCTACAAGGACGACAAGCAGCGCCAGCAGCAGGAGATCATGCAGCTGTACAAGGCGGAGAAGGTCAATCCCCTCGCCGGCTGCGCGCCGATGCTGCTGCAGATCCCGATCATGTTCGCGCTGTACAAGGTGCTGCTGCTGACGATCGAAATGCGCCACCAGCCCTTCGTGCTGTGGATCAAGGATCTGTCCGCGCCCGATCCGGCGACGATCCTCAACCTGTTCGGCTATCTGCACTTCACCCTGCCCAGCTTCCTCGCCATCGGCGTGGTGCCGGTGCTGCTCGGCGTGTCGATGTTCTTCCAGATGCGGATGAACCCGGCGCCGATGGACGAGATGCAGAAGCAGATGTTCGCGATCATGCCGTGGATGCTGATGTTCCTGATGGCGCCCTTCGCCGTCGGCCTGCAGCTCTACTGGATCACCTCGAACGTGCTGACCGTGCTCCAGCAGCAGTGGCTCTATGCGCGCCACCCGGAAATGAAGGTGCCCGTCGAGAAGCCGAGCACGGCCAAGGCCAAGTGACGACGGCGCACCCTTCCAACTCCTCCCCGGCACGGGGAGGGGGACCGCTCGCCGAAGGCGAGTGGTGGAGGGGCCGCGCCGCAAGGCGCGGAATGGCGCGGCACACCGGGAGCACCGCCGCCGACGCGGCGGCCCCTCCACCATTCGCTGGCGCGAATGGTCCCCCTCCCCGTTCCGGGGAGGAATTTCCCGCAGCAAGGCGTGTGAATTAAATGTCCTTCGACCCCGACCAGATCGAAGCCGCGCGCAAGCTGTTCGCCGGCCCCATCGCCTTCCTCAAGTCCGCGCCCGCGCTGGAGCATCTGCCCGCGCCGACGGTGCCGGAGGTGGCCTTCGCGGGCCGTTCGAACGTCGGCAAGTCGTCGCTGATCAACGCGCTGACCAACCGCAACAGCCTCGCCCGCACCTCGGTGACGCCCGGCCGCACGCAGGAGCTCAACTTCTTCGACGTCGGCGAGCCGCTGCGCTTCCGCCTGGTCGACATGCCCGGCTATGGCTTCGCCAAGGCGCCCAAGGACATGGTCCGCAAGTGGCGCTACCTGGTGAACGACTATCTGCGCGGCCGGCAGGAGCTGAAGCGCGCGCTGGTGCTGATCGATTCGCGCCACGGCATCAAGGATGTCGATCGCGAGATCCTCGAGATGCTCGACGATGCCGCCGTCAGCTACCGCATCGTCCTCACCAAGACCGACAAGATCAAGGCGAGCGAGCTGGCCGAGGTCACCGCGCGCACGGTGGACGAGGCGCGCAAGCGCGCCGCCGCCCACCCGGAGATCCTCGCGACGTCGAGCGACAAGGGCATGGGCCTGCCCGAACTGCGCGCCGCGGTGCTCGAAGCGATCGGCTGAGCCCGGGCATGGAGCCGCTCTTCTCCTACGGCACGCTCCAGCTCGAGCAGGTACAGCGCCGCCAGTTCGGCCGGCTGCTCGACGGCACCGACGACGTGCTCCACGGCTATGTGATCACCGAGATCCAGATCCGCGACCCCGCCGTGCTCGACGCCAGTGGCATCGAGACGCATCTCGCGCTGGTCCCCGGCGACGGCCCGCCGATTGCGGGCAAGGTCTTCCAGCTCACCCCGAAGGAGCTGGAAGCCGCCGACGTCTACGAAAGCGAGAATTATGTCCGGGTGCGGGTGCCCCTCGCCTCGGGCACCCACGCTTGGGTGTATGTAAAGGCCGAGGCCTAGGCAGGGTTGTACTTGGCGAGGAAGGCTTCCATCGCCTTGAGGAAGGTCAGCCGATCGTCGGCGCGGCTGAAGAAATGGTCGGCCTCGCGCTGTTCGAGGAACTCATAGCTCTTGCCTGCCGACTTGAGCGCGTCGGCCATCACCTTGCTCTGGTTGAACGGCACGCGCCGATCCTTCTTGCCGTGCACCAGCAACACGGGAATCGAGAAATCCTGCGCGTGGAAGTACGGCGAGACCGCGCGGAAATCCTGCGCCTTGGACTTGATATAGTCCTTCACCGCGCCGCCGCCGAGGAACTGCGAGTCATAGCTGACCATCCGCTGGAGGTCGGACACGCCGGCATAGGACACGGCGCAGCGAAACAGCGCGCCGTCGCGCTGCGCCGCCCGAAGCGCCGCATAGCCGCCATAGGAGGCGCCGACCACGCACACTCGCTTGGGATCGGCGATGCCGCGGTCGGCCAATGCCTTCACCGCATCGTTGAGGTCGTCCTGCATCGCCAGGCCCCATTGGCCGTCGCCCTTGCGGAGGAACGGGGTGCCGAGTCCGGACGAGCCGCGATAATTGGGCTGGATCACCGCATAGCCACGGTCGGCAAGGAACTGGGCGATGAAGTCCCAGCTCTCCTCGTCCCGCGCCTGCGGGCCGCCATGGGGCATCAGGATCAGCGGCAGGTTCTTGCCCGTGCTGCCGCGCGGCAGGGTGAGCACGGCGGGGATTTCGAGGCCGTCGCGCGCCTTGTACTGGATTGTCGTCACCGGGTGGAGACGGCGCAGCCCCAGCGTCTGGTTGTTCATCGACAGCGCCGTCATCCCGTCGTCGGCGGCGGTGTAGATGAAATAGGCGCCCGGCGCGCTCGCGTCGCCGACATGGGCGATCACCACCGAGCGATCGGCGCTGTAGCTGGTGATCTGCACGCGCGCGCCCTTCACCCGCTCGCTGAGCTTGCGCTGCAGCGCCGCCATGCCGGGATCGAACCATTCGGTGCGGGCCGCCTTCTCGGTCACTCCCACCCCCAGCAGCGTGGAGGTGCGCGGGTCGATCACCGGGCCGTCGATGTCGTAGCCGGCGACGCCGAACACCTTCTTGCCCCGTTGCATCGTCGTCAGGTCATATTCCCAGAGCGTCGAAAAGCCCGCGTCGTCGTCCTGCACCACCAGTGCCTTGCCGGGGTCCGACAGGAACAGCTTGGGCATCAGCAGGTCGTCGTTGATGCCCTTGGCGCGATCGATCACCCGGAAGCTGTCGCGCGCGCTGGGGCGATAGAGCAGCCGGCGCTGGCGCCCGTCCATCGACGCGCCGACGCCCATGCGGACCGTGCCGCTGCCATCGGCATACCAGTCCATCACCCCTTCGCGGCCTTCCATCACCGGGCGGTGGCGGCCGGTGGTGACGTCGACCTCGTCCACCTTCGGCCAGAAGCCGGGTTCGTTGGTGTAGATCGAGGTCTGGGCGGACAGCAGCACCCTAGTCGAGCCGTCATGCGGCATCCACAGCACGTCGTCACCATTCTGGGCGGTGTCGCGGGTGTTGAGCGATACCAGCTTGGCCGTAGCGGCCTCGACGCTGATCGCGCGGGTGATCGGCCATTTGTCGCCTTCGACGTCCACTTCGCGGCGGACGCCGATCACCAGCCAGGCATCGTTCACCCAGCGCCACCAGTTGATGTCGATGTCGCCGGCGCCGATGACCTTGCGGTTGCCGCCGTCGAGATCCATCACCGCGAAATATTGCGCGCCGTTGATCGCGAGCTTGGCCGCGATGTGCTTGCCGTCGGGCGACAGCTCCGGGCGCTGCACCGCCGGCAGTTCGGCGAACACCGCGACATCGAGCCGCGCCGGCGCCGCGGCCTTGCCCGCATCGGCCGTCGCCTGTTGCTGCGCGCCCGCCGGAATCGCCAGCCCGCACAGCATCGCCGCCGCCGCCAGCAGCCGCCCCTTCTTCTGCATTCTTGCCCCCGGATAGCATCGATTCGCGGCCCCCGTCGCGATAGCAGGCAAGCTGCGACCGATTTCCATAACGCGCAATGGCGATGGTTGCTGTCCTCCCCGCCCAAGGCTATCCCGGGGGCATGAAGCTCATCATCGGCAACAAGGCCTACTCCTCCTGGTCCCTCCGCGGCTGGCTCGCCTGCAAGCTCTCCGGGCTCCCGTTCGAGGAGACGGTCGTGCCGATGTACGACCAGGATTGGGACAAGCGCCGCCAGGGCGCGGAGTTCGCCCCCTCCTCGGGCAAGGTGCCGATCCTGTGGGACGACGACGCGGTGGTGTGGGACAGCCTGGCGATCGTCGAATATCTCAACGACAAGACCGGCAACACCCTGTTCTGGCCGGAAGACCCCGCGGCGCGGGCGATGGCGCGGTCGATGGCGGCGGAGATGCACTCGAGCTTCACCGCGCTGCGCAGCAAGCACAGCATGAACGTGCGCCAGGTCTATCCGGCCGCGCCGGTCGATGCGGACGTGGCAGCCGATCTCGCGCGGATCATGGAGCTCTGGGCCCAGGCCCGCGCCCGCTATGGCAGCGAGGAGCCGTTCCTGTTCGGCAAATTCGGCGCGGCCGACATCATGTTCGCACCGGTGGTGACGCGGATCGTCACCTATTCGCTGCCCGTCCCCCGCTTTGCGCAGAGCTACATGCTCGCCGTGCTCCAGCATCCCTTTATGCAGGACTGGATCGCCGGGGCGCAGGAAGAGGAATGGGTTATCGAGAAGTACGAACTGCCGGTGGTGTGAAACCGTACCTAAGCCCCCCCCCTTTAGGGGAGGGGTTGGGGTGGGGCTGTGTCTCGATAGAGACCAACAGACGTTCTGGAATCCCTCCACCCCCAACCCCTCCTCCAAGGAGGAGGGGCTTAAGATCTGGACCTACTTCAACCGCTCGGTCTGGTACCGCGTGCCGTCCTTGCGGAAATAGCCTTCGGGCGTGAATACCATGTCGATGTCGGGATAGTCCCCGCTCCCGCGCGGCCCCGCCCCGATCGCCAGGAACACGGCGTCAGCGTCCGACCGGTTCTGCAGATGATGCCCATCGGCCACCCCGGCCGGGAACGCCGCGCAGTCGCCGGCACGCAGCAGCGTCTCGCCGCCATCCTCCACCAGCACCGCCTCGCCCGCCAGCATCACGACGAACTCGTCCTCCTGATCGTGCCAGTGGCGCTGCGACGACCAGGCGCCGGGCTTGAGCACGACATGGCTCACCCCCATCGCCGTCAGCCCGCTTGGCGGCGCCAGCCTGCGATACCAGCGGCCTGCCACCGGCGCGTCGAACGGTGGCGGATAGCCGGTGGCATTCGTCTGCGGGATTGTATCCAGGTCCAGCTTGGGCAATGTCGCCTCCCTTGTGTTTGGGAGGTAGTGTGCCGGACGTCGTCGAACTCACCAAGGCCCTGATCGGCGCCGAAAGCGTCACGCCCGCGCGCGGCAGCGTGTTCGACGTGCTCGAGCAGGCGCTCCTGCCCCTCGGCTTCCGCGTCGAGCGCTTCGTCGAGGGCGAGGCGCCCGACGGCCCGGTCGAGAACCTGCTCGCGGTGCGTGGGCACGGCGGCCCGCACCTCGCCTTTGCCGGCCATCTCGACGTCGTGCCGCCCGGCGAGGGCTGGACCAGCGGCGCCTTCGCCCCCGAGATCCGCGGCGACCTGCTCTATGGCCGCGGCGCCGTCGACATGAAGGGCGCGATCGCCGCATTCGTCGCCGCCGCCGCGCAGGTGCCCGCACGCGGCACCACCAGCCTGATCATCACCGGCGACGAGGAAGGCCCCGCCACCTATGGCACGCCCAAGCTGATCGAACGCATGGCCGAGCGCGGCCTCGTCCCCGATTGCTGCGTCGTCGGCGAGCCTACCTCGGCGCAGCGGCTGGGTGACACGATCAAGATCGGCCGACGCGGCTCGACGGTGATCGACATCGCGGTGATCGGCCGCCAGGGACACGTCGCCTACCCCCACCTCGCCGACAATCCGGTCCCCCGCCTCGTCCACGCGCTGGCCGAGATCGACGCGATCGTGCTGGACGAGGGCAATGCCTGGTTCCAGCCCTCCAACATCGAGGTGATCGACTTGGGCGTCGGCAACAAGGCGACCAACGTCATCCCCGCCCGCGCCGCCGCGCGCATCAGCATCCGCTTCAACGACCAGCAACGCGGCCCCGATCTGATCGACCGCATCCGCGAGGTGGTCGCCCGCCACGCCCCCCATGCCGAAGTGACCGGCCGCGTCTATGGCGAGGCGTTCCTCACCGAGCCCGGCCCGCTTTCGGAGCTGGTCAGCGGCGCGATCCGCGACGTGCTGGGGGTGGACGCCGAACTGTCGACCACCGGCGGCACCTCGGACGCGCGCTTCCTTTCGCGCGTCTGCCCGGTGGTGGAATTCGGCCTGCTCAACGCAACGATGCACAAGCTCGACGAAGCGGTGGCGCTCGCCGACCTGCGCGCGCTGACGGAGGTCTATGTGGAAATCTTGCGGCGGGTCTGACGGGTCAGGCGGTAGCGCGGCGCGGCGCCATGTCCTGCGCCCAGGCGAGGAAGTCCGCCTCGCCCATCGGCGCGCCGATCGCATAGCCCTGCAGCACGTCGCAGCCAATCACCCGCAACACCGCGGCCTGGGCCTCGCTCTCGATGCCCTCGGCCACGGCCTCGCAGCCGATTCCGTGGACGAGGCCGATCACCGCCTGCGCGACGGCGCGTGCCTCCGGATTGGTCGCGACATGCTCGATCAGGCTGCGGTCGAGCTTCACCCGGTCGATCGGCAGCCGCCGCAGCCGCGCGAGGTTCGAATAGCCGGTGCCGAAATCATCGACCGCGATCGTGGCGCCGGCCGAACGCAGCGTCGCGATCGCGCGCAGCACGTCCTCCGAGCAGTGCATCGCCAGCGTCTCGCTGATCTCCAGTTCGAGCAACCGGGCGGGCGCCTGCGCAGCCAGCATCGCCGCGCGGAGGTGGCGGAAGAAGCTGGCATGATCGATCTGACGCTGGCTGACATTGACCGCCAGCCGCTGCTCGATGCCGAGCCGGGCCCAGCGCGCGATGGTGTTCGCCACCGTCGCCACCACCCAGTCGCCGATCTCGACGATCAGCCCGGTCTCCTCGGCGCGCTGCAGGAACGAGCCCGGCAGCTTGGTGCCGTCCGGATGCTGCCAGCGCAGCAGCGCCTCGGCGCCGACGATGGCACCGCTGCTCGCCGAGACCTGCGGCTGGAAGACCAGCGCGAATTCGTCATGCTCGATGGCGGCGCGGAGTTCGGTCTCCAGCCGGGCCCGCGCGATCATCTGCGCGGCGAGGCCGTCGCTGAAGGTTTCGACCCGGCCGCGGCCCTGGGTCTTGGCCTGGTACATCGCCGCATCGGCGGCACCCATCAGCTCGTGCAGCGTCACGCCGTGATCGGGATAGAGCGCCAGCCCGACCGACGCCCCGATGCAGACCTGCTGGCCGGCAAGGTCGAACGGCTCGGACAGCGCGTCCAGCACCTTCGCGCCCACCCGCTCGCGCGCCTGGGGATCGGGCAGATCGGCGAAGAACAGGGTGAACTCGTCGCCGGCGAGGCGGCCGATCAGCGGCGTCTCGCCATGGTTGAACGCGGCGCACTGGTCGCCCACGGCGCGCAGCCGGTTGGCGACCATGCCAAGCAGCACGTCGCCTACCGCATGGCCCAACGTGTCGTTGACCGCCTTGAAGCGATCGAGATCGATGAAGAACAGCACCGCGCGTGCTTCCGCGTGCGCGTCTTCGAGCATCCGCTCGGCACTGCGACGGAAATGCGGGCGGTTGGCGAGGCCGGTCACCGTATCGAACATGGCGAGCCGGTGCACGCTCTCCAGATTACCGCGCAGCTTGAGGAACAGCTCGTCCATCGACTCGGCGAGGCGCGGGGCGCCTTGTGCGAGCGCGATCGGCAGCGGGCTTTCGAGGTCGCCCAGCGCGGCGGCATGCAACCGATCGACCGCGGCTGTGAGAGCGGCGTTGCGGCGCGGCTGGAGCAGGACCAGCACGGCGAGAACGGTGAGAACGACCAGCGGCACGGCCAGCGCGACCGCGACGCCCAGCACGTTCAGCGTCGCGCCGGCCGCCCATGCGGCACCGACGAGCAGGCAGGCTGCAAGCGCAGCCGCGCCTGCCACTCCCCTTCCCATGCCTCGCTCCCCCCAGCGCATTGCCGATCGACGCTCCAAAAGATCCCCAGCGGCACCGACAGTAGATGGCGCCGCTGTAGACTTCGCATGCATTAGTTAAGAAATTCAGGACTTCTACAAAGACCGGGGGCGCCGCAACACAATGTACAGCGCGCCTGCGCCGCCGTGGCGCGGATGCGCCTGACGTACCGCGGCAATTTTGTCCGAATGCCGCGAAGCCGCCAACCAGTCCCCCACCGCCGCCCGAATGGCGCCGCGGGCGTGCGGCCGCTCCGACTCGGGGCGCGGCGGCTTGCCGGTGACCAGCAACAACACGCGGTCACCGCGTGCGATTGCCTGGGCGAGCCCCGCATCGAGTCGATCATAGGCGGCGTGGAGATTGTGCCCGTGCAGGTCGATCGAGCTTTCCGGCGCCACCAGCCCGCGGGAGAGCCGGCGGTCCCAGCTCGCGTCGAGCGTGCGGCGCTCGTGCGTGTCGGGCATCGGCGTCGAGAGGGTAATCGCCGGGCGGGCCGGCCTTGTCGGCGTGAGCTTGCCGATCGGTATGACGAGCGGCGCGCGGGCCGGCCGGGCAACGGGTTGCGGCACCGGTGCCGGTGCCGGCTCGGGCGCCAGTCGCTTGGGCGCGGTGCGGACATGGAGCGGCGTGACGCTCGCAATCACCTTCTGCCACAGCGCCGCTTCCTCGGGCGCCAGATCGCGGCGCCCGCGCCCGCTCATGGCTGAGGAATCGTAGGCTGGGGAGGTACAGGCTGCGACGTAACCGTCTGAGTTGCGTTCAGCCGGGCAAGCGTGCCCTTGGGGAGCAGCAGCCAAGCGGTACCGCGCGCGGCCATGCCACCGGCGATCGCGCGCGCATCGTCGCCCGCGCCCCAGAAGGTATCGACGCGGTTGGCGCCCTTGATCGCGCCGCCGGTATCCTGCGCCACCCACAGCCCGGTGGCATCGGTGCGGTCCATCGACAGGAACAGCGGCGCGCCGAGCGGGATGAACTTCGGGTCCGCGGCAACGCTGGTCCAGCCGGCGACAGGATAGCCCATCGCGCCGAGCGGCCCCGCGCCGTTCAGTTCCTTGAAGAAGACGAAGCTCTTGTTCTCGCGCATGATTGCGCGTCCTTCTTCCGGGTGCTCGCGCAGCCAGGCGACGATGCCCTGCATCGAGGTCTGGCCGGGGCCGAGCAGCCCGCGGTCCTTCATCAGCTTGCCGATGCCGGTATAGTCGCGACCGTTTTGCCCGGCATAGCCGATGCGCACCACCTGCCCGTCCGGCCCCTTGAGCCGGCCCGAGCCCTGCACCTGCAGGAAGAACATCTCGATCGGATCGGCCGCCCAGGCGACCACGGGGGCATGCCCTTCCAGCGCGCCCTGCTCGATCTGGGTGCGGTCGTAATAGGGGACGAACTGGCGGCCATCGACGCGGCCGCGAATCTTCTTGCCCTTCAGCGCATCGGAAAAGAGCCCGAGATCGACCTCGATCAGATTGTCGGGGACGCCGTACACGGGCACGTCATAGCCCGCGCGCCGCGTCCGCACGCCGGCGATCTCGGGCTCGTAATAACCGGTGGCGAAGGCGGCGCCATTGCCGACCTGCACCGTCTCGAACCATTGGGCGAAGAAGGGCGCGGCGTCGCCCGACCAGCTCGCCGCGGCGGCGCAGGCATTGGTCCAGTCGGTGCCGGTGGTCAGGCCCGAGGTGTCGGTCCGGCGCAGCAGCCCCGGGCAGCTGAGCTTGAACGCGGCGAGCGCGCGCTTGGCATTGTCGGAGGTGATCGGCAGGTTTTCGATCGCCGGACCGGCGACCAGCCCGGCCATCGCCGCGGTGGTCGCGCCGGTCACAACGGGTGCGGCCGGCATTGCGGGCAGCGGCGTCGCGGCGATCAGCTGGCGCGCGGGAAGATTGGCGGGCGTCTCGGGCAGCGCGGCGCCCGGGCGCGGACGCTCGGGCGCAGGTTCCGGGCGGACCGGCGCGGGCCGCGTGCCCGCCTCCGGGGGAACGATGCCGCTCGAACATGCGCCGAGCAGCCCCGCGAGCGCCAATCCCCCGATAATCCGCATAGCGCCTCTCAGGCTTCGTCAGTCTCGACCAGCTTCCAGTTCGGATCATCGCTGCGCAGCTTGCGAGCGAACGTCCAGACGTCGTGGGTGGTCACCGCATCGCTCAGCGAGCCGGCGATCACGTTGCCCTCGGCATCGCGGGTCACCGCAACGATATCGGCATCGAAGCGCACGGTGACGCGAGCCACCTTGTTCTCCACGCCGGCCTCGGAAATGGTCGCGCGCTCGATCGAGACCAGGCGGTTGTCGAGCACCTCGCCGGTCACCTTGCGATCGGCGATCGCCTGTTCGAACGCGGCGCGCACCTCGTCATCGACCAGGAAACGCAGGGTTTCCTCGTCGCCCTTCCAAAAGGCTTCGAGCACCATGCGATAGGCCGACTTGGCGCCTTCGAGGAACTTGGCGACGTCGAAGCTCGAGTCCGCCGCGACCACGGCGCGCAGGCCGGTCTCGGCACCCGAGTCGATCGTGCGATTCGCCGAGTCGCGGACCTCGGGCAGCGCCTCGATCGTCCGCGTTACGGGCGGCGCGGCGACGCGCTCCTCGGCGGGCTTGGGCAGCGGCTGCTCATGCCCGGTACGCTTGCCGAGTACCGCATACAGCCGAAGCGCCAGGAAACCGGCCACCATCGCGAACAGAATGACGTAGAACACTGGCCCTCCAAAGCCTCCGTCTCTAGTACATAGGCTTTCGTGCCGCCGGATTCAAACCGTACGATGGGCCGTACGATTGCGCCACCGGCACACGCCTGCTAGTCGCTGGCCCCGTAACGCGCCGAGGGCGCGAAATTCTCCTGCATAAAGAGGAAAGTTGGATGGCCGAGAACGACATTTACGCCGGAATCGGCGCCGAAGGCGGCGCGGACGATGCGCCCCAGGCGGGCGTGCTGTCGCAATATGTGAAGGATCTCTCCTTCGAGAATCCGAACGCACCGGCGATCTACCAGCAGCAGACCGCCCCGGCGATCGACGTGCAGTTCAACATCGGCTCGAACAAGGTCGGTGACGACGTGTACGAAGTCGCGCTGAAGATCGAAGTCCGCGCCCAGGCCGGCGAGCAGGTCGCGTTCATCGTCGACCTCACCTATGCGGGCCTGTTCGCGCTCCGCAACATTCCGCAGGAAGCGCTCGATCCGTTCCTGCTCGGCGAAGCGCCGCGCATCCTGTTCCCCTTCGCCCGCCGCGTGCTGGCCGACCAGGTCCGCGACGGCGGCTTCCCGCCGCTGATGCTGGAGCCGATCGATTTCGCCGGCATCTACATGCAGCAGCGTGCCCAGCAGGAAGGCGCGATCGGCTTCGAAGAAGCCGGCCACGCCTGATCCGGGCTGCAGCCTGAGCATGGGGGCGCGCCGCACGTCGGTGGCGCCCCCTTTTCTTTCCAGGCCCTTTCTTTCTAGGACGGCGAAATCTCGATGAAGCTTGTGCGCAGCCTGGGTTCGGTGGGCGGTCTCACGCTTGCCAGTCGCGTCCTTGCGCTGGTCCGCGATTCGCTCCAGGCGCGTTATGTCGGTGCCAATTTCGCATCCGACGCCTTCCTCGTCGCCTTCCGCCTGCCCAACATGTTCCGCGCCTTCTTCGCCGAGGGCGCGTTCGCATCGGCCTTCATCCCGATGTTCAACCAGAAGCTGGGCGTGAACGGCGAGCGCGGCGCGGCCTATGATTTCGCTGAGCGCACGCTTTCCGTCCTTTTCGTGGTCCTGCTCGCGCTGACGCTGGTCGCGCTCGCCGCCGCCTGGCCGCTCACCGCCGTGCTTTCGGGCGGGTTCGAGAAGCAGCACCCGACGGCGGAGCAGTTTGCCTTCGCGGTGCAGCTGTCGCGGATCACCATCCCCTATCTGATGCTGATCTGTCTCGCCTCGCTGCTCGGCGGCATCCTCAATTCGCTCGACAAGTTCTGGGTCAACGCCGCCGCGCCGATCCTGCTCAACATCGCGATGGTTACCGGGCTGTTCTTCTTCCACGGCACGCCGGAGGAAACCGCGCGGGTGCAGGCGATCGCGGTGCCGCTGGGCGGGCTGCTCCAGCTCGGCTGGCTGGCGGTCGCGTGCCGCGCGTCGGGCGTGTCGCTCCGCCCCCGCCTGCCCCGGATCGACGACGACGTCCGGCGGCTGATGAAGCTGATCCTGCCTGCCGCCGTGGGCGCGGGCGCGGTGCAGCTGAACCTCGTCATCTCCACCGCGCTGTCGGGCAAGCTGCTCGGCGAGGGGTCGATTTCGTACATCTATTATGCCGATCGGCTGAACCAGCTGCCGCTGGGGATGATCGGCATCGGCCTCGGCACCATCCTGCTCCCCACCGTCTCGCGGCTGCTCGGCGCGGGCAAGGAAGCAGAAGCGATGGAGACGCAGAACCGCGGCATGGAGCTGGCGCTGTTCCTCACCTTGCCCGCGATGGTCGCGCTGATCGTTTCCGCCGAACCGATCGTGCGCGGGCTGTTCCAGTACGGCCACTTCACGCCCGAGGACACGGTGAAGTGCGCCTGGGCACTGGCCGGCTTCTCGATTGGCCTGCCCTCCTACGTCCTCGTCAAGGTGCTGACCCCCGGCTTCTACGCCCGGCAGGATACCAAAACGCCGGTGCGCTTGGCGATGATCTCGGTCGCGGTGAACATCGCCGCCAATCTCGTGCTGATCCCGCTGATCGCGCATCTCGGGCCGCCGCTCGCCACCGCGCTCTCCTCCACCGTCAATGTGACGATGCTCTACCTCACGCTGCGCAAGCGCGGGCATTTCACCGTGGACGACCAACTCGCACGGCGGGTGCCGCGGCTCGCGCTCGCGGCGATCCTGATGGGCGTGGCGCTCTGGGCGGGTGCCGGGCTGCTCGATCCCTGGCTGAACGGCCGGATCTGGGAGCGCTATACCGGGCTGGTGATCTTGGTCGGCGCAGGCTGCGCGATCTATGTCGCCGCCTGCTTCGCCACCCGCGCCTTCCTGCTGTCGGACCTCAAGGCACTGGTTCGCCGCCGCGCCGCGCGCTGAGCCCGGTTCCCCTCCGCCTCAAGCTGCTCTAGAGCCGCGGCGTCCTGGCAGATCGCGCGGCCGCAAGCACCCCCGCCGCCATGGACCCGCGGCCGGTCCAACGGCCGAACGGTCAACCGGGTGCGGAGTGAATATCAATGCGCGTCGTCTCGGGCATCCAGACCACCGGCAACCTTCACCTCGGCAATTATCTGGGCGCCATCAAGCAGTGGGTCGCGATGCAGGACTCCCTTGAAGAACATGGGGGCGAATGCCTGTTCTTCCTCGCCGATCTCCACGCCCTTACCGGCACCGTGACCCCGCAGGAACTCGCCAACTCGACAATCGAAATGGCCGCCACGCTGTTCGCCGCGGGGATCGACGACCGCTCGATCCTGTTCAACCAGGCGCGCGTCCCCGCCCATGCCGAGCTCTGCTGGATCCTCCAGGGCACCGCGCGGATGGGCTGGCTCAATCGCATGACCCAGTGGAAGGACAAGGCCGGCAAGAACCGCGACGGCGCCAGCGTCGGGCTGTTCACCTATCCGGTGCTCCAGGCAGCGGACATCTTGGTCTACCAGGCGACGCACGTCCCCGTCGGCGAGGACCAGAAGCAGCATCTGGAACTCACCCGCGACATCGCCACCAAGTTCAACCAGGATTTCGGCGTCGAGCTGTTCCCGCTGCCCGAGCCGCTGATCAGCAAGGCCGCGCCGCGGATCATGTCCCTGCGCGACGGCAATGCGAAGATGTCCAAGTCCGATCCCTCGGACCTCAGCCGCATCAACCTGATCGACGATAACGACACGATCGCCGCCAAATGCCGCAAGGCCAAGACCGATCCCGAGCCGCTGCCGGACTCGTTCGATGCACTCGCCGACCGCCCCGAGGCGCGCAACCTGGTGACGATCTTCGCGGCGCTGGCGGATCGCGATCCGCAATCGGTGGTGGAGGAATATGCCGGCCAGGGTTTCGGGGCATTCAAGCCGGCGCTCGCGGACCTGACGATCTCGGTGCTCGGACCCATCCGCGAGCGGCTGACCGCATTGCTGGACGATCGTGCGGAGGTGGGCGCCAAGCTCGCCAAGGGCGCGTCGCGGGCGAGTGCGCTGGCGGCGCCGACGCTGAAGGCGGCGCAGCAGGCGGTCGGGCTGCAGGTGTAACGGAGTTCTTTTGATCAACCTATAAACCGTCATTCCGGCGAAAGCCGGAATCCACTGGCCACTCCGCATCGGCTCTTGCTGAAACCTAGAGGCGAATGGATCCCGACTTTCGCCGGGATGACGGCAGGTTGTGGAAGGGCGCAGTATGCGCGATCCGTTACGTCCCCCTCCCGCCAGGGCGGGTCAGCTCAGTGCGTGAAGCTCTTCACCAGCGAGCCGGCGACCAGCGCCCAGCCATCGACCAGCACGAAGAAGATGATCTTCATCGGCAATGCGATCGTCGGCGGGGGCAGCATCATCATGCCCATCGCCATCAGCACCGCGGACACCGCCAGGTCGATCACTAGGAACGGCAGCAGTAGCAGAAAGCCGATCTCGAACGCGCGGCGCAGTTCGGAGATCATGAAGGCCGGCGCCAGCGTGGTCAGCGGCGCCTCGGCGCGCGACGCGATCTTCTTGTTGGCGAGGTCGGCGAACAGCTTGAGATCGCTGTCGCGCACCTGGCCGAGCATGAACTGACGGAAAGGCTCGGTCGTCTTCTCGAACGCCGCCACTTCGGTCAGCTTGCCCTTGGTATAGGGGTCGACCCCCTCGTTCCACGCCTTCTCGAAGGTCGGCGCCATCACGAAGAAGCTGAGGAACAGCGCAAGGCTGATGATCACCGGGTTCGGCGGCACGCCCGGTGAACCGATCCCGGTGCGCAGCAGGGAGAGCGCCACCACCATGCGGGTGAAGCTGGTCACCGTCATCAGCAGGCCTGGGGCCAGGCTGAGCACGGTCAGCATCAACACCAGCTGGATGGCCTTGGCCGAAAGCGGGCCCTCGCCGCCGATGCTGATGGTCGCGCCCTGCGCCGCCGCCTGGGCGGCGGGCGCAACGGCTTGCGCGTGCGCCGCGACCGGCAGCACGATCAGCAGTGCGGCCGCGGCAAGCAGTTTACCCATTAAGAGCCTCGCGCACGGCGCGCTTGTTCCAGCGCGTGGTATCGCGCGGGATGCGGGTACGCGAAGACGCGGTCCGGGCCTTGCGGGCGCGCGGCGCGGATTCGGCAGCGGCCTCCTGAGCCTCCTGGGCCTCCTCGCCTTCGTCGGCATCGGCGGCGGGTTCCACATCGTTCGCTGCCAGCGGCAGGCTCGCTGCAGGCTCGGCAGCCGCGACGACGGGCGCTTCCACCGGTGCTTCCACCGGCGTTTCCGGCACGACCTCGGCAGTCGGAATGGCATCCTGGCGCACCCGGTCGACCATCGCCTTGAAGTCGAGCTTGCCCGCCAGCTTGGCCACGCCGGCCTTGAGCACCGCCAGATCGTCCTCGATCTTGGTCGAGCCGTCGGCAGCCGCAGTGGCTTCCGCCACAGGTTGCGGCGGCGCGATGATGCCGGTCTCGATCGTGGCATGGCCCTCGGGGCCGATGAAGATCAGGTGCTCGCACCCGTCGCGACGGATCAGCGCGACCGAGCGCTTGGCGTCCACCGCCAGCCGCTCGACCAATTCCACCCGCTTGCGGCCCCCACCGGTCACGCGGCCCGGCAACTTCAGATCATAGCGGCGAACAACCCATAATGCCGTTGCCAGCATCCCCAGCACCAGGCCCAAAGCGCCCAGCGTACGCAGCATCGACAGAAGATCCATTAGTGGCGCGACTTCTTCACGAGTTCGGAGATTTCGAGCGACATGACCTCGCCGTCGACGAGGATGCGCCCCAGCGCGACCAGCTCGCCATTGACATAGACCATGCTGGGATCGTCCTGCCCGCAATCCAGCGGGATCATGGCCCCGCGGCTCATCTGCAGGATCTGCCGGACCGGCACTTCGGTAGAACCGAGCACCACCGACATTTCGATCATGATTCCATCGAGTACGGACATGCGTCTCCCTTTCCCCCTGACTTATAGGAACCTTTTTTCCGCCCCCGGCGCCCAGCCCGGCAAAATTTGCCTACAATGATGCCGTGGGCCGCTTTCGGGCTCGTGGAGGATCAACAATGGATTTGGATGCTTCGCTGGGCGTTTCCGCCTCGGGTCTGCGCGCGCAGTCGCTGCGGATGCGGACGATCGCGGAAAATCTCGCGAACCAGGACTCGGTCGCCGACACCCCGGGCGGCAATCCCTATCGCCGCAAGGTCGTGAGCTTCCAGGCGGCGATGGATCGCGCCACCGGTGGCACCGGCGTAAAGGTGAAGTCGATCCAGAACGATCAGTCGGATTTCGTAAAGGTCTATCAGCCCGGTCACCCGGCGGCCGACGCGCAGGGCTATGTCCTGCGCCCCAACGTCAACGGGCTGATCGAAAGCGCCGACATGAAGGCGGCGCAGCGCAGCTACGAAGCCAATCTCAACGCCATCGAAGCGGCCAAGAGCCTGACGATGCGCACCATCGATCTGCTCAAGTAAGGAATTCGGATCATGTCCATCGGAGCATTGGACGCCAGCAAGGCCTATGGCCGGGTTGCGTCGATCGGCAACACGCTCAGCAAGGCCGCAGGCGGCGATGAGATCGGCGGCGACAAGCAGTCAGGCTTTGGCGCGATGGTCGAGAACCTGGTCGGCGGCACCGCCGACAAGCTGCGCACCGCGGAGGCCGCTTCGGCCAAGCAGGTCGCCGGCAAGGGCGACCTGATCGACGTCGTCACCGCGATCGGCGCCGCCGAAACCGCGCTCGACACCATGGTCGCGGTGCGTGATCGCGTCGTCGGCGCCTATACCGACATCATGCGCATGCAGATCTGACGAAGGCACGCCGAGAGATGTCGCCCGCGCAGCTGATCAGCCTTACCGAATCCGCATTGATGCTGATTCTCACCCTCGTCGGTCCGCTGCTGCTAACGTCGCTGATCGTCGGCGTGTTCGTCGGCCTGCTCCAGGCGCTTACCCAGATCCAGGAAACCACCCTCACCTTCGTGCCCAAGCTGGTCGCGATGGGGCTGGTGTTCCTGCTGATGCTGCCCACCATCGGGCAGGCGCTTGGCCAGTTCATGGCCAAGATCAGCGACATGATCATCCACGGATGATCGTCCCCCCCGATCTCGCGCTGCAGGCCTCGGCCTTCTTCATCGTCTTCGCGCGGGTCGGGGCGGTGCTGATGCTGCTCCCTGTCTTCGGCGAAGACGCGATCCCCGGCCGCATCCGCCTGTTCATCGCCTTCGCCATGTCGTTCGCCCTGTACTGCCTGATTGGCGAGCCTGCGCGTGCCGCGGTGCAGGCCGGCGCCGTCCTCCCCGCGATCCTGGTAACCGAGCTGATCACCGGGCTCGCCATGGGGATGATCGTCAAGATCCTGTTCTTTGCGATCTCGATGGCCGGTTCGCTGGTGAGCCTCCAGATCGGCTTCTCCTCGGCGGTGATTTTCGACCCTTCGCAGTCCGGCCAGGCGCCGATCCTATCGAAGCTGGTCGGCATCGTCGCCGCGCTGATGTGCATGAGCATGCAGGTCCACCACCTCTGGCTCGGCGCGATCGTTCACAGCTACCAGACCTTCCCGATCGGCGGCATGCCCCCGATGCACGACTTCGCCGAGCTGGCGGTCGAGGCGATCGGTCGCTCGATGACGCTGGGCATCAGCCTCGCGGCCCCCTTCCTCGTCTACGGCATCGTCTTCAACGTCGCACTCGGCCTCGCCGCACGCGTCGCGCCGATGATCCAGGTCTTCTTCATCGCCCAGCCGCTCAACCTGCTGCTCGGGCTTGCGCTGGTGATCACCACCATCGGCACCATGCTCACCTTCTTCACCCAGACCATGGGTGACGTGCTGCAAAAGGGCTGGTGATGGCAGGCGGCGGCGACGAGTCGGACGACAAGACCCAGGAACCTACCGACAAGAAGCTCGAGGACGCGCGAAAACGCGGCGACGTGCCGATGGCACCCGAAATGCGCCACGCCGCGATGTTCGTCGCCGCGCTGGTGGTGATGGGCGGTCTCGGCACCTACACGATCCAGCAGTTCGGCAACCTGTTCGTCCGCCTGTGGGGCGGCGCCGACGATTTCCGGATGGAGCCCGACGGCGCGCAGAGCTTCGCGACAGGGCTGTTCGGCGCGGTCGGCACCGCGCTGGCACCGATCCTCGCGGCACTGTTCGGCTTCGCGATCCTGGGCGGCGTCCTCCAGGGTCGGCCGATGATCAGCTGGTCGCGGGTCAAGCCCAAGTGGAACAAGCTCAACCCGATGAACGGCGCCAAGCGCCTTTTCGGCAAGCAGGCGATGGTGGAGTTCTTCAAGACCTTCGCCAAGCTCTGCCTGGTCGCCGGCATCGGCGCGGCGATCGCCTGGCCGCATGCCGCGACGATCGACCGGCTGGTCGGTGCCGATCTGGTCGATACCGGCGCGGCGGCAAGCGACATCGTCCACGCGATGCTCCGCCCGATCGCGACTCTCGTCGGCGCACTCGCCCTGTTCGACTTCGTCTGGCAGCGCCGGTCGTTCATGAAGCGCATGCGGATGAGCCTTCAGGAAGTGAAGGACGAATACAAGCAGAGCGAGGGCGACCCGAAGATCAAGGCCAAGATCCGCAGCATGCAGATGCAGCGGTCGCGCAGCCGCATGATGTCCAACGTTCCCAAGGCCAGCGTGGTCATCACCAACCCGACCCATTATGCGATCGCGCTGCAATACGACCATGGCAGCATGGGCGCGCCGGTGGTGGTAGCCAAGGGCGTCGACGCGATCGCGCTCAAGATCCGCGAGATCGCCACCGAGCACAACATCCCGCTCGTCGAGAACCGCCCCCTCGCCCGCGCGCTCTACGCCAGCGCCGAACTCGACCAGCCCATCCCGGTGGAGCACTACGCCGCCGTGGCGGAAGTGATCAGCTACGTCCTGCGGATCGCGCGCGGCCTGCGCTGAGGTCGATTCCGACCAGAAATTTGATAATGCGATTGACTCGCAATACACGGCATCCCTAAAGGCTCGGCCCGATAACGAGACCCAAAGGGATTTGCCGGATCATGCACCTGTCGCTTCGCACCGCCTTGCTCACCACCGCGCTGTTCGCCCTGCCCGGCGTCGCCATCGCGGGTCCGGACGGCCATGCCGACAGCGACGACCAGCAGAGCCAAATCGTCGTCACCGGCGTCGCCACCCAGCCCTCGCGCAGCGCGACCGGCCTGACGCTTACCCCGCGCGAGACGCCGCAGTCGATCACGGTCATCGACCAAGCGCGGATCCGCGATTTCCAGCTCACCAACATCAACGACCTGCTCGACCAAACCGTCGGCATCAATGTCGAGCGCGTCGAGAGCGACCGCACCTATTACAATTCGCGCGGCTTCGACATTACCAGCTTCCAGGTTGACGGCATCGGCCTGCCGCTGCCCTATGGCATCCAGTACGGCGACCTCGACACCGCGCTGTTCGAGCGAGTGGAGGCGATCCGCGGCGCCAATGCGCTGATGACCGGCGTGGGCAACCCGTCGGCCACGATCAACTATGTCCGCAAGCGCCCGACCGACACGCTGCAGGCGACGGCCACCGCGCAGGCGGGTTCGTGGAACCGCTGGCGCGGCGAGGCCGATGTCTCGGTGCCGGTCACCGAGACGGTGGGCGTTCGTGCGATCTATGCGCATGAGCAGCGCGACAGCTATCTCGACTACAACCACGTCAACCGCAATGTGTACGGGCTGATCGCCGACTGGAAGGTGACGCCGCAGCTCACCGCCACGGTCGGCTACAGCCGCCAGGATAATGATGCCGACGGCGTGCTGTGGGGCGCGCTGCCGCTCACCTATACCGATGGCAGCCGCATTCCCTATGCGCGCTCGGCGACCACCTCGGCGCCCTGGACCTATTGGGACACCACCGACCAGCGCGCCTTTGGCGAACTCGCCTATGACCTGGGCAAGGGCTGGCAGGCCAAGGGCGTGTTCACCTATAGCAACAACAAGCAGCAGGCCCGGCTGCTGTACGCCTTCGGCGCGCCGGACAAGGCGACCGGGCTCGGCATCTCGGGCCAGGTCGGCGCCTATCCGTCCGCGACCGACCAGTATCTGGGCGACCTCACTGCCTCGGGCCCGCTCCACCTGTTCGGCCGCGAGCACCAACTGGCGTTCGGCGTCTCGACCGGCCGGCTCGACAACCGCCAGTGGCAAGGCGTCGGCAACAACTATGTTGTCTATCCCGCGGTGCCGAACCTTTCGAGCGCGGTGATCGCCGATCCCGGCACCGGGCCGATCACGCTGGAGGCCGACAGCCGCACCGAGGTCACGCGGGCGTACGGAGCCGCGCACCTCAACGTCACCGATCGGCTCAAGGCAGTGGCCGGCGGCAGCGCGACCTGGCTGAAGTCGACCGGATATTCCTATGGCGCCGACCAGTATCGCAAGAACAGCCGCGTCAGCCCCTATGCCGGGCTGACCTACGACCTGACCAAGAACGTCTCGTTCTATGCGAGCTACACCGACATTTTCAATCCGCAGGTCGAAGTAGACCGGACCGGCCGCCGGCTCGATCCGGTGACCGGCACCAGCATCGAGGGCGGGCTCAAGACCCAATGGTTCGGCGGGCGGCTCTACGCCACCGCCTCGCTGTTCCGCGCCAAGCAGAAGAACCTCGCGACCTTCGCCGGCACCTTCGGCCCCGGCGACCCCGGCCAGCCGGGCAGCAGCTACTATAGTGGCCTCGACACCACCTCGCGCGGCTTCGAGATCGAGCTGGCCGGCAAGGTGACCGACAACTGGACGATCAGCGGTGGCTATACCGGCCTCGAGATCGAGGATGATGCCGGCAAGGCGGCGCGCGTGTTCATCCCGACCAAGAGCCTCAAGCTCGCCACCACCTATGCGGTGCCCGAGCTGCGCGACCTGAAGATGGGCGCCCAGCTGCGCTGGCAGAACACGATCCGCAGCCCCGACTTCACCGTCACGCAGGGCGACTATGCCGTGCTCGACCTGATGGCGAGCATCCGCCTGGTCGATCATGTCCGCGCCGCGATCAACGTCCGCAACGTGACCGACAGCAGCTATCTGGGCAGCGTGATGTGGGGCCAGGCCTTCTATGCGCCGCCGCGCAGCGTGCTCGGCAGCATCACCTTCAGCTATTGAGGCAGGGCATGGGGGCGCATTTCCGTCGCGGCTGGGGCTATCGGGCAAACATCGCGACGCGCGCGGTGGCCGGCAGCCTCGGCGCCTATCTGGTCGCGGCGTGCTTCGCCGCGGCGGCGGCGCGCACTTTGCCCCTCCCCCGGCTCGACGCGATCGTGCCGGCGACGATGCTCGCCTTCCTAGTCGCCCCCGTGGCGACGATCTGGGCCTTTCTCGCCCCCGGACCGTTGCGCGCGCTGGGCGGCATCCTCGCCGCCGCCGCGCTGCTCGCCGGCATCGCCTGGGCGGCAGGAATGCCCCCGGCATGAGCGCGGTGCGCGAGGGCGCCCGCCAGGCGATGGCGTGGCTGCATGGCTGGACCGGGCTGCTGCTCGGCTGGGTGCTGTTCGTGATGTGCCTAGGCGGCACGCTCAGCGTATTCAAACCGGAGATCGGCCGCTGGATGCGGCCCGAGACCATCGCCACTGCCGATCGCGCGACCGCGCTCACCGCCGCCACCGCCTGGCTCTCGAAAAATGCGCCCAACTCGTTCGGCTGGTACCTCACCCTGCCCAACGACCGGATGAACACGGTCGAGGCGACCTATGATCCCGGCACCGGTTTCGTCTATCGCGCGCTCGATCCCGTCTCCGGCGCGCCCGCCCCGCGCGAGACGCTGGGCGGCGAGTTCTTCTACCGGCTCCATTTCGAGCTGCAGCTCCCCTTCCCCTGGGGCCGGCTGCTCGCCTCGCTCGCCGCGATGGTGCTGCTGCTGGGGCTGATCACCGGGATCATCGCGCATCGCCGCATCTTCAAGGACTTCTTCACCTTCCGCCCCGCCAAGGGCCAGCGCTCCTGGCTCGACGGGCACAATGCGCTGGGCGTGCTCGCCCTGCCCTTCCATATCATGATCAGCTTCACCGGCCTGCTGACGCTCGCGACGATCAACATGCCCTGGCCGGTCACCGCCAATTACGGGCAGGACATGGCGGCGATGTTCCAGGCCTTCCAGCCCGGCCATGTCGATCGTCCGGCGGCGGGCAAGCCCGCGCCGCTCGCCCCGCTGGCCCCGATGCTGGCCGAGGCCGAGCGGCGGCTGGGCAAGCCGGTGGGTCGCGTCACCGTCGAGCATCCCGGCGATACCGCGGCGGTGGTGACGATGTTCCGCGACGATGCCCGCCAGATCGCCTATGCCGCCGGCGCGGTGAGCTTCGACGGCGCGACCGGCCGCGTCCTCGCCGACTTCACCGAGAATCGCCCGGCGCTCCAGACCTATGGCGTGGCATACGGCCTCCACCTTGCCCGCTTCGCCCCGCTGGCGACGCGCTGGCTCTATTTCCTCTGCGGGGCGATGCTGACGCTGGCGGTGGCGAGCGGGATGGTGCTGTGGGTGGTAAAGCGCCGCGAGCGCGCGCCGCTCAGTCTCGGCAACCGCATCGTCGAGCGGCTCAATGCCGGCGTGCTGGCCGGCGTCCCGATCGGCTGCGTCGCCTTCCTGCTGGCGAACCGGCTGCTGCCGCTGGGGATGCCGGCGCGCGCCGAGGCGGAGGTCTCCGCGGCGCTGTGGAGCGCCGCCGCCGCGCTGCTGCTGGGCGCAGCCCTCGCGCCGAAGCGGAGCTGGCCGCTGCTCATGACCCTGCTCGCGCTCGGCTGCGCGGCAGCGGCGCTCCTCGGCGGCGCCTTTGCGGACAGCGTGCAGGCGAGCGTCACCCTCACCCTGCTTGGCGCCGCCCTGGGCTTCGGCTGGCTCGGCCTGCGCCAATGGCGCCCCCGGCCCAAGCCCACCCGCCGCCGCACCCGCGAGCAGCTCGCATGATCGCCGCCGGCCTGACGCTGCTCGGCATGTTCGCGCTGGCCGCCGCGATGCCCCGCCACGCGCCGGCGCTGCTGGGGGCATGGGAACGCCGCGTGCCGAGCGCCCGGTTGCGGACCGCCGGATGGGCGTTCCTGCTGGCGGCGCTGGCCGCCACCCTCGCCGCATCCGACTGGCCGACCGCGCTGGTGACCTGGGGCGGCGTGCTGCCGTTCAGCGCCGCGCTCGTCCTGCTCGGCCTGACCTATGACGTTCGCTTGGCGCGCGCCGCAGCCATGGTGGGGGCGCTCGCCATCCTGGCGGGGATGCTCCGCTAGAGATTGGCCTGTTCCTCCACCGGCAGCTCGGCATCGGGTGGATAATAGAGCGTCGCGCATTCGGCGGCGAGGCAGCCGCCCTTGATCACGATGTCGTCACGATAGGCGTCGCCGATGAAGCTCAGCGTATCGACATGCTTCGCCTCGAAATACATCGCGTGGACATCGTTGCGCCCGGCGCCATAGACCACCCGCCCGACCTTCGACCAAATCGACGCCATGGTACACATCCCGCAGGGCTGGAGCGTCGAATAGAGCGTCGCCCCGCGCAGCTCGAGCTCGCCGGTGCTCTCGCAGGCGCGGCGGATCGCCATCATCTCCGCATGGGCGGTGGCATCGGGCAGTTCATGTGTCTGGTTGCGCTCAGCCGCGAGCACCTTGCCGTCGAGCACGATCACGCAGCCGAGCGGCGAGGTCGACGGATCCGATCCCTTCGACCGCGCGACCTCGATTGCCATCCGCATCCACTGTTCGTCGTCCTGACCGGCCATGCGCATTCTCCCTGGTCAGGCAAGAACGCGCACCCGCGGATTTGGCCGCCATGTTCCAAGGGACACGCCGCGGCCCCCGCGCCCGCGCCCCCGGTGATGCCGCCGACACGCCCATGACAGCGCGCTCTGTCCTTGCTAGGTTTGCTTCGTCGCTCGCGACCGGTCCTGTTCGTATGACGTCCGCGCTCAACCGGGAGCACCTGCCATGAAACCGCAAGACCTTTTCCTGGGCGTACGGGACTTTCTGTCGCTGCTGGTGCCGGGGGTCGTGTTCCTGATCCTGTGTCCCGCACCGATCCTGCCGGCCCTGTCGAAGCCACTCCGAATAGGCTCGGGCAACCCCGATGCCACGCTTCTGGTGCTCGTCTTCCTCGCCGCAGCCCTGACGATCGGTTCGATCCTGGCAGGTCTGGCCGGCCTCCTGGACCGTCCCGTCGACAAATATGTGGGACGGCGGCTCAACCAGCAGTCCAGCCGGTGGTGCCCGAAGTCGCTGGCCGAGCAGATCGAGAAGCTGGGCGAGGTGCAGCAGATGGCAGCAGCGCTGGCCCGCCACATCAATCCGATCGCGGGTCCGTCCGGACGCGAGCTTCCATGGACGCCGCGATCCTTCTGGTGGAACTATCTGCGCTTGAACTGCCCGGTCGCCACCGCCGAACTGGACCGAATCGAGGGACTGCAGAAGCAGTTCCGCTCGTTGATCGTGGTCGCGGCGGCGGCCGCCCTGTTCGCCCTCGGGCGGTCCATCCGATGGGAAATGCTGGCGAACACGACCGGCACGCCAGCGCACATCGGCGGCGCCCTCGCCCCCCTTGCCGATGCGCTCCCCTGGTTCCTTGCGCTTGTTTCGCTGGTGACGGGCTTCTTCTGCTTCGTGGCCTATGTCGGGTATCGCGTACGCTTTGCCCGCCGCCTGTTCGAGCTGGCGATCATCCATGCCTTGCCGAAAGACACGATCGCCGCCGGAACCTCCGCATTCTTCGCAGAAGCGCCGCACCCGGCGCCGACAGCACCAGGCGCCACGTCATAACGGCCGATACAGCACCAGCGCGTCCACCAGCCCCTGCGCCGGATGCTCGAACGCTTCGGGCACCCGCCCTACCGTCGCGAAACCCAGCGCGTGCCACAGGCGCACGGCGGGCGCGTTGCTGGAGACCACGAAGTTGAACTGCATCGCGCGAAAGCCGCGTGCGCGGGCTTCGGTGAAGCTGTGCTCAGCCATCGCGCGCGCGATGCCGCGACCGCGTGCCTCGGGATGGGTCGCATAGCCGCAATTGGCGACATGAGCGCCGCCGCCCGCCTGATTGGCGCGGAGATAATAGGTGCCGAGCACCCTTCCCTCCGCCTCCGCGACGAAGCTCGCGCGATCGGGACCCAGCCAATAGGCCAGGGCATCGTCGCGCGACAGGCCGCGGTCCAGCGCATAAGTTTCGCCGGCGCGAATCACCGGCTCCAGAATCGCCCAGATCGCCGCGCCGTCTTGGCGAACGGCGGGGCGAATCACCGGGATCATCCCTCCAGGGTGCGCATCAACGCACGGACGGCGCCGTCGATCTCGACGTCCTTGCTGCGCAGATCCTCGATCCGCTTGACCGCATGGATTACCGTCGAGTGGTCGCGGTTGCCGAACTTGCGGCCGATCTCGGGCAGCGACCGCGTGGTCAGCCGCTTGGCGAGATACATCGCGATCTGGCGCGGGCGCGCGATCGCCACCGCGCGGCGCGCCGAAATCAGGTCGAGCTGCTTCACCTCGAAATGGGTGGAAACCGCGCGCTGGATTTCGTCGATGGTGATGCGACGCTGGCTGGTGCGGAGCACTTCGCCGAGCACGCTGGTCGCGAAATCGATGGTGATCGACTCGTTCGACAGGCTCGCATAGGCGACGAGGCGGTTCAACGCGCCTTCGAGTTCGCGGACATTGGTGGTGATCCGCGCGGCCAGCAGGTCGGCGACCTCGGCGGGCATGTCGACTGCCGGCATGTCCTTGAGCTTGCGCTCGACGATGGCGCGGCGGAGGTCCAGCTCGGCGGGCTTGATGTCCGCCACCAGCCCGGCGCCAAGACGGCCGACGAGGCGCGGCTCGAAGCCTTCCAGCGCCTGCGGCGCGCGGTCGGCGGCGATCACCAGCCGCTTGCCGGCGCTCATGAACTCGTTGACCGTATGGAAGAATTCTTCCTGGGTCGCGTCCTTGCCGCCGATGAACTGAAGATCGTCGATCATCAGCAGGTCGACCGAGCGCAGCCGGGTCTTGAACGCCAGCGTGTCTTTGTTGCGCAGCGCCTGGACGAACTCGAACATGAAGCGTTCGCCGGTCGAGTAGATCGCGGTCGCGCCCGGATTCGCCTCGAGAAAGGCGTGGCCGATGGCGTGCATCAGGTGCGTCTTGCCCTGGCCGGTGCCGGCGTGGAGGTAGAGCGGGCTGAACATCGGCACGCCCGGCTGCGCAACGGTGCGCGCGGCGTTGAACGCGACGCGGTTTGTCGTGCTCACCACGAATCGATCGAAGGTGAAGCGCGGATCGAAGGCGGGGCGTTCGGCCGGCTCGACCAGCGTTTCCTTGCGCAGCGCGGGCGCCGGCTCGGCGCTGAGCACGCGCTGCTCGGCATCCTGCAGCGTCTCCAGCGTGACGCTGTGCACGTTCGGCAGCACCGCGCGGAATTCGAGCAGCAGCCGCTCGGCATAGTGATTTTTCACCCACTGGGTGAGGAACGGAGACGGCAGGCCCAGACGCACGGCGTGCGAATCGCTGCCCTCGATCAGGACCACCGGCTTCAGCCACTGGTCGAACAGCCGCTGGCCGGCCGAGCGGCGCAGATTGGTGCGCACATGCGCCCAAGCCTTGGCGACGTCGCGGCCTTCCTCACGTTCCAGCGGTTGAACCTGAGTCACTTTGACGCACCCTTCCTTCGCGGGAATGACGATTCCCGCGTTCCAAAACCATTGTCGATCATGAGGCTCATCGCAGCCGGTCATGCCCCCGGAGACGCGCGATGAACTCGTTGTCCCCGACCAGCATCGTGGCCGGGAGGTTCGTTGTAGGAAGCTCGAACTGAGTCGAGCAAGGGCCTCCCATGTAAACTTTCTGAAATAGTTTTGTTGACAGCCCGAACCCCTAGGAAAACCGTGGGGGCGCCGGAATTATCGAACTATTACCGATAGTTAAGATGGTAAAGCCAGAGTCACGGCAGGACGAATCGGACCGACTCGTGGATTCCCGCGATTCGCCTGCGTTGCTCAAATTTTAACCATTTTGCTGCGACGCAAACGCGAAAAACCCCGCCGGACAGAGTCCGGCAGGGCTTTTCGTTACCGAATAGTTACGGTTAAGCGAGCGCTTGAAGACGCTTGTTCAGGCGCGAGAACTTGCGCGCTGCGGTGTTCTTGTGGAGCACGCCCTTGGCGACGCCACGCGCGATTTCCGGCTGCGCAGCGGCGAGCGCTTCGGTGGCAGCGGCCTTGTCGCCGGCGGTCAGCGCAGCTTCGACCTTCTTGATGAAGGTACGGATGCGGCCGACGCGTGCACCGTTGATCTCGGCGCGGCGGTCGTTGCGACGGATGCGCTTCTTCGCTTGCGGCGTATTCGCCATTCGGTCTTGTTCCTGCTCGAAATGGGTGAGGCGCGGAAGCGAGCCCACGCCGGAAAGACGGGCCCCTTACCGGCTGCAGCGATTCGGGTCAACCTTTCAGCGCTGGCATTTGCCACAATAGAAGGTGGAGCGCCCCGAATCCACGCGGCGCTGCACTAGGCGCCCGCAGCTGCACGGCTCCCCTTCCCTACCATAGACCCGCCACTCCTTGGCGAAATAGCCGAGCTCGCCGTCCGGCCGCGCATAATCGCGCAAGGTGGAGCCGCCGGCGCGAATCGCAGCCTCCAGCACCTCGCGCACTGCCTCGACCAGCTTCTCGAGCTTTGCCCGCCCGATCAAGCCCGCCGGCTTGGTCGGCGCGATGCCGGCGAGGAACAGCGCCTCGCACACGTATATGTTGCCGAGACCGGCCACGATTCGCTGGTCAAGCAGCAGCGCCTTCACCGGCGCGATTCGGTCTTCGAAGGCTGCAACCAGATGCGCGGCGTTAAAGTCCTGCCCAAGCGGCTCCGGGCCCAGTGTCTTGAACGCCGGCCACTCGGCCAGTTCGGCAGTTGGGACCAGATCCATCGAGCCGAATCGCCGCGGGTCGTTGAGCGACAGCCGGTGCCGCGCGGTCTCGATCACGACATGGTCGTGCTTGCCGAGTTCCGAAGGATCGATCCGCCAGCGCCCGGACATGCCGAGGTGGAAGACCAAAGTGTCCTCGCGGTCCGTATATATAAGGCCGTATTTCGCCCGGCGGGACAGGCCGGTGACGGTTGCCCCGGTCAGCCGCTGGCCGAGATCGACCGGGAACGGCCGGCGCAGGTCCGCGCGGTTCAGCACCACGCGTTCGATCCGCTGCCCCTCCAGCACAGGGGCCAGGCCGCGAACGGTGGTTTCTACTTCGGGAAGCTCAGGCATCGGGGGCTACAGCTAGGAAGTGCGGGGCCGAATGTCACCTGCCCCTCAGCCCTCTTGGTTTGGCCGTCACCTGCGGCTAAGGCACCCCCATGCCCGATACCGTCTCCTTCGGTTACGAAGACGTCGCCCCTGAGGACAAGACCCGCCGCGTCGGCGAGGTGTTCTCGAATGTCGCCAGCAAATACGACCTGATGAACGACGCCATGTCGGGCGGCATGCACCGGCTGTGGAAGGACCGCTTCGTTCGCCGGGTCAAGCCGCGCGCGGGCGAGCACATCCTCGACATGGCCGGCGGCACCGGCGACATCGCCTTCCGCATGGCAGAGACGGGCGCCGCGATCACCGTGGCCGACATCAATCCGGAAATGCTCGCCGTCGGCGTCGAGCGCGCCGCCCAGCGCGGCATCGACGGGCTGGTATGGACCGAGGCCAATGCCGAGACGCTGCAATTCCCCGATCGCTTCTTCGATGCCTACACCATCGCGTTCGGCATCCGGAACGTGACCGACATCCCCAAGGCGCTCCGCGAGGCGCACCGCGTATTGAAGCGCGGCGGCCGCTTTTTCGTGCTGGAATTCTCGACCACCCAGTGGCCGGGCTTCGCCGAGATCTACGACGCCTATTCGCACAAGCTGGTCCCCAAGCTCGGCAAGCTGCTGGCGCAGGACGAGGACAGCTATCGCTACCTGATCGAATCGATCCGCCGCTTCCCCGACATGCCGAGCTTCGAGCGGATGATCGCCGAGGCCGGCTTCCAGCAGACCAAGGTCGAGCCGCTGCTCGGCGGTCTCGTCGCGATCCACAGCGGCTGGAAGATTTGATGCAAGCCCCTGTTCGATCCTCCTTCGGGAGGATCTGGGCATGACCGCCCCCGCCGTCCACCTCTGGCGCCTGCTCAAATGGGGCCGCATCCTCGCGCGTCACGGCGCGCTGCGCGGCATCGAGCGCGACGCCAACACGCCCCGTCCGGTGCGCCGCCTCGCGCGTCTCGCCCGGCTCGGCGCGCGCGTGCCTGCCGTCCCGGCCTATGCCGATGCCTTCCAGGCGATCGGCCCCGCCGCGATCAAGCTCGGCCAGACGCTCGCGACGCGCCCCGATCTCGTCGGCGAGGAAGCCGCGCACGACCTGCTTCGCCTGCAGGACGCGCTGCCCCCCGTCCCCTTCGACATCATCCGCGAGCGGATCGAGACCAGCTATGGCCGCCCGCTCTCCGCGATGTTCGCGGAAGTGGAGGAAAAACCGATCGGCGCAGCCTCGATCGCCCAGGTCCACCGTGCGGTGACCACCGACGGCCGCCGCGTCGCGGTGAAGGTGCTGCGCCCGGGCATCGAGAGCGACTTCGCCCGCGCGATCGATACCTATGAATGGGCCGCCGCCCAGCTCGAAGCCTATGGCGGCGAGGCGCGCCGCCTGCGCCCGCGCCTGGTGATCGAAAGCTTCAAGCGCTGGACCGCGCGCGAGCTCGACTTCCGCCGCGAGGCCGCCTCGGCCTCCGAACTCGCCGAAGGCATGACCGCCGAGCCGGACTTCATGGTCCCCCAGATCGACTGGCAGCGCACCACCGGCAAGGTGCTGACGCTCGAGTGGATCGACGGCATCAAGCTGAGCGATCGCGAGGCGCTGGTCCGCGCCGGGCACGACATGCCGGGCCTCGCCGGCAAGCTGATCAAGGCATTCCTCCGCCAGGCGATCGCCGAGGGCTTCTTCCACGCGGACATGCACCAGGGCAATCTCTTCGCCCTGCCCGATGGCCGCATCGCGGCGATCGACTTCGGCATCATGGGCCGGATCGACCGACGCGCGCGGGTATGGCTTGCCGAGATCCTCTACGGCCTGATCACCGGCGACTATAAGCGCGTCGCCGAAATCCATTTCGAGGCGGGCTATGTTCCCGCCCACCACAATGTCGCCGAGTTCGCCACCGCCCTGCGCGCGGTGGGCGAGCCGATGCGCGGCCTGCCGGTGAAGGAGATGTCGATCGGCGGCATGCTCGACGGCCTGTTCTCGATCACCCGCGACTTCGACATGATGACGCAGCCGCATCTGCTGCTGCTCCAGAAGACCATGGTGATGGTGGAAGGCGTCGCGCGCGGGCTCGATCCGGACATCAACCTGTGGGAAGTCTCGGCACCGTTCGTGCGCGAATGGATCCGCACCGAGCTGGGGCCCGAGGCCAAGGTCGCCGATCGGCTGATCGAGGACCTGCGCACCCTCGCCCGCCTGCCGGAGCTGGTGCGCAACATCGAGATGCGCTTCCCCGCTCCCGGCGGTGCCCCGCCCGAGCCGCCCTTGCGCGAGATCCAGGTCGTGCGCGTCGGCGGCGGCTGGCGCTATGCGCTGGTCAGCATCGTCGCCGCGCTGGCCGGGGTGGCCGGAACGCTGCTGCTGCAATGAGCGGGCGCACGCGCCGCCTCTGGACCCTCCAGCCGAGCCGCTTTGCCGTCCTGTCGCGGGGCCGCGCGCGGCTGGCGTGGCTGGCGGTGCTGTTGCTGGTGCTTGCTTCGCTGACCGCGCTGACGGTGCCCTCGCTCACCGGCGACGGCGACTCCGCTGCCGCCACCGCCGATCGGATGACCGATATCGGGCTGTACGAACGGGTCGTCGCGGCGATGAAGGGCGGCGACACCTATTATGTCGCGGCGAGCGACGCGATGCGCGCCGGCAGCTATCCGCTGCGGCCGTTCTTCACCATGCGGCTGCCCGCGCTGGCGGCGCTACAGGCGCTGCTCCCCGGCTGGGCGAGCATCGCCCTGCTGCTCGCGCTCGCCGCGCTGACCGCCTTTGCCTGGGCCTCGCGCGTCGGCGTCGCGCTGAACGGGCTGTTCCCGCGCGCGGTGATGATGATGCTCCTCGCGGTCTCGATGCTGGCCTTCTTCCAGCCGGGCCTGGTGCTGTTCCATGAGGTCTGGGCTGGCCTGCTCGTCGCGCTGTCGCTCGCGCTGCGCCGCCCCGGCCGCGCGCTGGAGGCGATCGCGCTCGGCCTCGCCGCGATGCTGATCCGCGAGACGGCGGCACTCTATGCGATCGTCATGCTGGCCTTCGCCTGGGGCGAGGGCCGGCGGCGTGAGGCGCTGGGCTGGGGCGTGGCGCTGCTGCTCTTCGCCGGGGTGCTGGCGCTGCACGCGCATGCCGTGACGGGGGTGACCGGGCCACTCGATGCCGCATCCCCGGGCTGGTCCGCGTTCAACGGGCCCGGCTTCTTCCTTCGGGCGCTGGTCACCTCGACCGCGCTTCAGGCCCTGCCGGTGATGGTCGGCGCGGTGCTGATCGTGCTGGCGCTGCTCGGCTGGGCGAGCTGGGACGAACCGCTCGGCCTGCGCATGTTCGCGCTGCTGATCGCGTACGGCGTGGTGATTGCGATCTTCGCACGGCTCGACAATTTCTACTGGGCACTGATGATAGCTCCCGCCGCGCTGCTCGGGCTGGTGTTCGTCCCCGATGCACTGGCCGACCTGTGGCACCGTGCGCTCGACAAGCGGCGGATCACAGTTACAACGATAGGCCCATGAAGCGCATCCTGCTCATCGTCGGCGGAGGCATCGCCGCCTATAAGGCGTGCGAACTGGTCCGCCTGTGCCGCAAGGCGGGGATCGGCGTCACCTGCGTGCTGACCGAGGGCGGCCAGCATTTCGTAACCCCGATGACGCTCGCCGCGCTGTCCGAGAACCAAGTCTACACCACCTTGTGGGACCTGAAGGACGAGGCGGAGATGGGCCATATCCAGCTCAGCCGCCAGGCCGATCTCGTCGTAGTAGCACCCGCCACCGCCGATCTGCTCGCACGCATGGCCGGCGGCATCGCCAGCGACCTTGCCACCACCCTGCTGCTCGCCACCGACAAGCCGGTGCTCGCAGCACCTGCGATGAACGTGCGGATGTGGAGCCACGCCGCCACCCGCCGCAACGTCGCCCAGCTCCGTGCCGACGGCGTGACCGTGCTGGAACCCGACGAGGGTCCGATGGCCTGCGGCGAATATGGCCCCGGCCGCCTGCCCGAACCCGAGGCGATCCTAGCCGCCATCCAGCAGGCGCTTTCGCCGGTCGAGCAGCGACTTGTCGGCAAGCATGTCCTCGTCACCGCAGGCCCGACCCACGAGCCGATCGACCCGGTGCGCTACATCGCCAATCGCTCCTCGGGGAAGCAGGGCTTCGCCATTGCCGGCGCGCTGGCAGCACTGGGTGCGCGCGTGACGTTGGTGGCGGGGCCGGTGACGCTGCCTACGCCTGCGGGCGTCACCCGGATCGACGTGGAGACCGCGCGCGAGATGGCAGCAACGGTCGATGCTGCCCTGCCCGCCGATGCCGCCATCATGGTTGCCGCCGTAGCCGATTGGCGGGTTGAACCTGCTGCCCAGAAGCTCAAGAAAGGCGACGCCGCGCCGCTGCTGCATCTCGCCCAGAATCCTGATATTCTCGCCGGGGTGGCGCAAGGGTTGCGCCGGCCGCGGCTCGTGGTGGGCTTCGCGGCGGAAACCGAGCGAGTGATCGAACATGCCGTCGCGAAACGCACGCGCAAGAACGCGGACTGGATTGTCGCCAACGATGTTTCGGGCGATGTGATGGGGGGTGAAGCCAATGCCGTCCATCTCGTCACCGCCCAGGGCGTCGAAAGCTGGGAGCGCGCGTCCAAGGTCGACGTCGCCCGCCGCCTCGCCGAACGGATCGCCGATGCGCTGTGAAATGCCCCAGCACCGCAAGCCTGCGCGCCCCTTCCGCTTGCGGGAGGGCTCGGGGGAGGTACCAACGTGGCAGAAATGCGGAGAGGCTTCAGCCCCCCCCCTACCCTCTCCCGCAAGCGGAAGGGGAACGCAGGCTGCCAGATTCGTCCTGCCGGCTCTCGCCGGTTTCGCGCTGCTCGCCGGCTGCACCACGCCCATCGCGACGACGCACACCGCCGCCAAGGTGGAGCCCGCGCTCAACCTCCACGCGCGGAACTTCGGCGCCACCGCGCCGGACACGGTGCGCACGCTGATCGTCGTCCTGCACGGTGACGGCACCCCGGAAACCCGCAGCGATCATTATCGGTTCGCCGAGGCCGCCACCCAGAGCATCCCCAACAGTGCCGCCGTCGCGCTGCTGCGGCCGGGCTATGGCGACGCCGCGGGCAACCGTTCGCCGGGCCAGGCCGGGCTAGGCTTCGGCGACGACTATACGCAGGAGCGGATCGACGCGATCGCGGAGTCGCTCGGCATCCTCCGCCGCCGCTTCGCTTCCGCGCGGCTGATCCTGGTCGGCGATTCGGGCGGTGCGGCGATCGCCGCCGACATCGCCGGCATCCGCCCCGATCTGGTCGACGCGATGGTGCTGGTCGGCTGTCCCTGCGCGCTGCCCGAGTGGCGCAAGGGTATGCAGAAGCAGCGCCACGGCGCGGCCTGGTCGACGCCGGTTGCCAGCCTCGATCCGCTCAAGACCGCGGGCGGAGTGATGCCGGGCATGCGCGCCGCGGTGCTGGTCGGCCTCGACGACAAGATCACGCCCCCAGCGCTGTCGCGCGCTTATGCCGAGGCCCTTGCGCTTCGCGGCATCGCTACCGATCTCCGCATCGTCCCCGGACGGGGACATGATCTGCTCAACGATCCCGAAGTGCTGGCGGCAACCATCCGGCTGGCGACCGCGCTTCCCACGAAAGGCTGACCTTGCTGCCGCCGATCCGTATCGCGATCCAGCGCCTGCCCCATGGCGAGAACCTCCCTCTCCCCCGCTACGCTACCGGAGGTGCTGCGGGCATGGACGTGGTCGCCGCCGAGGACCTGACGCTTGCGCCCGGTGCGCGCCACGCCGTCGCGACCGGCTTCGCGATGGCGATCCCGGCCGGCTTTGAGGTGCAGGTCCGCCCGCGCTCGGGCATGGCGCTCAAGCACGGCATCACCTGCCTCAACACGCCGGGGACGATCGACAGCGATTATCGCGGCGAAATCAAGGTGATCCTCGCCAACCTTGGCAATGAGGACTTCCCGATTGCCCGCGGCGACCGCATCGCCCAGCTGGTCCCCGCGCCGGTCCAGCGCGCCGATCTCGACGAAGTTGCGACCCTCGACGAAACCGCACGGGGTGCCGGCGGCTTCGGCTCGACTGGGCGATGATCGCCACCTTAGCCCTCGCCGTCGCGCTCCAGGCGAACCCGCCGCGAGTGATCGACTGGCCGTCGCTCGCGCCGCTGCCCTATCGCGCCGAGCCGCAGATCACGCCGGACATGCTCGCCTTCGTGGCCAACGAAGTGACGACCCGCAAATGCCCGGTCGCAATCGGACCGGGGCTGACGCTGAGCGTCGACGTCGCCGTGCTGGTCGACGCGCAGGACAATATCCGCACGACCGTACCGCGCGCGATCCAGTGCCCGACGGTGGAGCAATACGCCGCCGCGATGGTCGCCGGTGCCGCGCGCGGCAACCTGTTGCCGCGCCAGGCCAGCGCCGACCAATGGTACCGCACGACGGTCACCTTCACCTGGCCGAAATGACGCTCTCCGACGAGGAGCTGGAACGCTACGCCCGCCACATCATCCTGCGCGAAGTGGGTGGTGCGGGTCAGGCGAAGCTCAAGGCGGCGCGAGTGCTGGTGGTCGGCGCAGGCGGCATCGGTGCCCCGGCGATCCAGTATCTCGCCGCAGCCGGCGTCGGCACGCTGACGATCGTCGACGATGACGTGATCGATCGCTCCAATCTCCAGCGTCAGGTGCTGTTCGGCACCGACGACATCGGCTCCGGCAAGGCCGAGGCTGCTGCCGCGCGCGTCGCTGCGATCAATCCGAATGTCGCCGTGCGCGTCGAGGCGCGCCGCCTGTCCGCCGACGACGCGCCGGGGCTGCTCGCGGCACACGACGTCATTCTCGACGGCACCGACAATTTCGCCACGCGCCTCGCCGTCGCCGATGCCGCGCTTGCCGCCCGTGTGCCGCTCGTTTCCTCCGCCGTGGCCGAGTTCGAGGGCCAGCTCGGCACGTTCCGCGGCTGGGAGGCGGACAAGCCCTGCTATCGCTGCTTCGTCGGCCATGATCCCGAGCGCGAGGGTGTCAGCTGCTCCGAGCAGGGCGTACTGGGGGCACTGACCGGCATCCTCGGCAGCCTCGCCGCGCTGGAGGTCATCCGCGCGATCACGCCGTTCGGCGACGATATCGCCGGCAAGCTGCTGCTGGTCGACGCGCTCGCCCTGCGCTTCCGCACCCTCCAGCTGCCCAAGGACCCCGGTTGCCCGGCTTGCGGCACGGGAACGCTCCGGTAACGTCCACGCTCTACTGCGAGACGTTCACCGAGCAACAGGAGCCAAGATGACCGACCCGACCGCCAAGCCCCCGCGCGTGCTCGTCACCGGATCGGCCGGGTTCATCGGCTTCCACACCGCCAGTCGCCTGCTCCAGGCAGGCGCTACGGTGCTCGGTATCGATAATTTCTCGGATTACTATGACGTCGCGCTCAAGGAAGCGCGCAATGACATGCTGTCCAGCCACCCGAACTTCCGGGTGGCGCGCCTCTCGATCGAGGACCAGACCGCGCTCGCCGACGCCTGGACCGCGTTCCAGCCCGACGTGGTGATCCACCTCGCCGCGCAGGCGGGCGTGCGCTTCAGCATCGAGCAGCCCGCCAGCTATATCGGCGCGAACCTGGTCGGCACGTTCAACCTGCTGGAGCTGGCGCGCCACCATCCGGTCCGCCACTTCCTCGCCGCCTCGACCAGTTCGGTCTACGGCGCCAATACCGACATGCCCTTCGGCGAGACCCAGCGCACCGCCACCCCGATGAGCCTCTACGCCGCCACCAAGGGCGCGACCGAGCTGATGGGGCACAGCTATGCGCACCTGTTCCGCACGCCGATGACCTTCTTCCGCTTCTTCACGGTCTATGGTCCCTGGGGGCGGCCGGACATGGCGCTGTTCAAGTTCACCCGCGCCATTCTCGCCGGCGAGCCGATCGACGTATACAACAACGGCGCAATGGTGCGGGACTTCACCTTCATCGACGATCTCGCCGAATCCATCGTCCGCCTGATCGAGGCCGTCCCCGGCGACGTGCCGGTGGAGGGCGACAGCCTCTCCCCTGCCGCGCCGTTCCGCATCGTCAATATTGGCGCGGGCCGCCCGACGCCGCTGATGGACTATATCGGCGCGGCGGAGAAGGCGCTGGGCCGCACCGCGATCAAGAACTTCCTGCCGATGCAGGCCGGCGACGTGCCCGCCACCGAAGCCTCGTCGGACCTGCTCCGCCGCCTAACCGGCTACGCTCCCTCGACGACGCCGGAAGAGGGCGTGGCAGCCTTCGTGCGCTGGTATCTGGAGCATTATCGAAGCTGAAACCGCCGCCGGTGCACAAGGGCCGCTCCCGATTGGAGCGGACAAGATGACCTTCGAGTGGCCGGCGCACGGACTCAAGCTGCAGACCCGGATCGAGACGCGCGCGGCGACGATCGGCGTGATCGGCATGGGCTATGTCGGCCTGCCGCTGGCGGTGGCGTTCGGCGAGGCGGGCTGCTCGGTGCTCGGCTTCGATCTCGACCCCGACAAGGTCGTCGCACTCAATCGCGGCGACAGCTATATCAAGCACATCCCCGGCGGCCGCATTGCCCCCCTCGTGGCCGAGCAACGCCTCGCCGCTACCGCCGATCTCGATCGGCTGGGCGAAGTCGACGTGCTGCTGATCTGCGTACCGACGCCGCTCACCCGGCATCTCGAGCCTGACCTGAAATATGTCGAGCACACCACCCGCGCGATCGCCCATACACTGCGCAAGGGCCAGCTGGTGATCCTCGAATCGACGACCTATCCCGGCACCACCCGCGAGGTGATGCAGCCGATCCTCGAGGAGGACGGACTGCTCGCCGGCAAGGACTTCTTCCTCGCCTATTCGCCCGAGCGCGAGGATCCCGGCAACCCGACCTTCTCGACCACCAAGATCCCAAAAGTCGTCGGCGCCGACGATCCTGCCTCGGCGGGACTGGCAATGGCGCTCTACCGCCACATCGTGCCGCAGGCGATTCAGGTCTCCTCGGCGGCGACGGCGGAAGCGGTGAAGATCACCGAGAATGTGTTCCGCGCGGTCAACATCGCGCTGGTCAACGAGCTCAAGCTGATCTTCACCGCGATGGACATCGACGTGTGGGAAGTGATCGACGCGGCCAAGTCCAAGCCGTTCGGCTTCATGCCCTTCTACCCCGGCCCGGGCCTGGGGGGACACTGCATTCCGATCGACCCCTTCTATCTCACCTGGAAGGCCCGCGAGTACAACCAGCATACCCGCTTCATCGAGCTCGCCGGCCAGATCAACGCCGGCATGCCGCAGCACGTGATCCGCGTGCTGGCGGATACGCTCGATGCCCGCTTTGGCCGGGGCCTGCGGGGCGCGCGCGTGCTGGTGCTGGGGGTGGCCTACAAGAAGAATGTCGACGACATCCGCGAGAGCCCGTCGCTCCGGCTGATGGAGTTGATTGAAGCCCGCGGCGCGACGGCCGATTTCCACGATCCGCACGTCGCCCAGATCAACGGCACCCGCGAGCACCCGACGCTCAACTACCGCTATGGCGTGGCATGGGACGAAACCGCGATCGCCGACTATGACGCGGTGCTGATCGCCACCGATCACGACGCGCTCGATTATGCGGCGCTGGCCGCCTCGGCGAAGCTGGTAATCGACACCCGCAACGCCTGCGGCAAGGCGGGCGTCACAGGCGAGAACATCGCACGCGCCTGAGGCGGTGCGCCGGACTGCCCGGCGCACCGCCCGGTGGGCTCAGCCCAGCGCCTTCTGCGCGAAGGCACGCACCGCCGGCTCGAGGTCCGGTCGCGACAGTGCCACGGCGAGGTTGGCCTGGATGAAACCGGCCTTGTCGCCGCAATCATAGCGCGTGCCCTGGAAGGTCACGCCGTGGAAGGGCTGGTCGCCGATCATCCTCTGCATCGCATCGGTCAGCTGGATCTCGCCGCCGGCGCCCTTGCCCTGATTCTCCAGGATGCGCATCACTTCGGGCTGCAGGATATAGCGACCGATCACCGACAGGTTCGACGGTGCGGTGCCCGGTGCCGGCTTCTCGACCAGGCCCTTGACCTCGGTCAGCACGCCGTCCCGGCTGCCCGGCGTGATGATGCCGTAGCGGTGGGTCTGGTCGTCCGGCACTTCCTCGGCGCAGATAAGATTGCCGCCGACCTTGTTATAGGCATCGACCATCTGCTTCAGGCAGCCGGGCTGGCCAAACATGAAGTCATCGGGCAGCAGCACCGCGAAGGGCTCGTCGCCGACGATGTCGCGGGCGCACCACACGGCATGGCCGAGGCCCATCGGCTCCTGCTGGCGGACATAGGCGATGTTGCCCGGCTTCAGACGGGTGCCTTCCAGCACCTCGAGCGACTTGCCGCGCGCGGCCATCGTCGCTTCCAGCTCATAGGCGATGTCGAAATGGTCCTCGAGCGCGGACTTGCCGCGGCCGGTGACGAAGATCATCTGCTCGATACCGGCTTCCACGGCCTCGTCGACGGCGTACTGGATCAGCGGACGGTCGACGACCGGCAGCATCTCCTTCGGCATCGCCTTGGTGGCGGGCAGGAACCGGGTACCGAGACCCGCAACCGGGAACACGGCCTTACGCAGCGGCTTGATCGTCATAACCCCCCTCGTGGTTAATTTTGGGTGCAGTGCGGCATAACCTTATACCGCGCGGGTGGCAAACGCGCGGGATCCGTAATGGTTCGGTGAGGCATCTACGCTAGTTGGTGAAAATGGCACAGGTTCGCAAAAAGCTGTTCGTCGTCTTCGGCACACGCCCCGAAGCCATCAAGCTGTTTCCGGTAATTCGCGCGTTGCAGGCATCGCCGGATTTAGAGGTCGTCACCTGCGTGACGGCGCAGCATCGCGGCCTGCTCGACCAGGTACTGACGATTGCCGGGATCACGCCGGATATCGACCTCGACCTGATGACCCCCGGCCAGTCGCTCGATGCGCTGACGGTGCGGCTGCTGACAGGCATCGGCGGGGCGCTCGATTTGGTGCGGCCCGATCGGGTGATCGTGCAGGGCGACACCGCCACCGCGATGGTGGGCGCGCTGGCAGCCTATTATCGCAAGATCCCCGTCAGCCATGTCGAGGCGGGGCTGCGCTCGGGCGACATCTACCAGCCCTGGCCGGAGGAGGTGAACCGCCGGATCGTAGCGCCGATCGCCGACCAGCATTTTGCCCCCACCGAAACCGCCGCCAACGCGCTGCGCGACGAGAATGTGCCCGCTGCCACCATCCACGTTACCGGCAACACGGTGATCGACGCACTTCTGACCACGCGCGAAAGGATTGAGGCCGAGCCCGAAATGGCTGCCGGACTCGACCCGATCGCGGCCCGCTTCACGGGCAAGCGCATCGTACTTGTCACGACCCATCGCCGCGAGAATTTCGGCGAGGGCATGGCCGCGATCGCCGACGCTCTTCGCCGCATTGCAGCACGATCGGATGTCGCGATCCTTTTCCCGGTGCATCCCAACCCGAACGTCGTTGCGGTGATGGATGCAGCGCTCGGCGAACAGCCCAACATCGCGCGGATCGACCCGCTCGATTACCCCAATTTCATCCGCGCGCTGGGCATGGCCGATCTCGTGCTCAGCGATTCGGGCGGGGTGCAGGAGGAGGCGCCCGCGCTCGGCAAGCCGGTGCTGGTGATGCGCGAGACCACCGAGCGCCCCGAAGGCATCACAGCCGGCACCGCAAGGCTTGTGGGCACCGATGCCGATCGCATCGTCAAGGAAGTCTGCCGCCTGCTCGACGATCCCCAGGCCCATGCCGCCATGGCACGCGCGCACAATCCATTCGGCGACGGCCATGCCGCCGCGCGGATTGCCGACATCATCCGCGCCGGCTTTCGTGTCGGCTGAGCCGTCTTCCGATATTTTAACGCCTCTCTGCCAAGGTCGCCGCTCCTGATTTCGCGCGGAGTTTGCGATGCTTGTCACCAATGAGCCGAAGGTCGCAGTGCTCGGCCTCGGCTATATCGGGCTCCCCACCGCGGCGGTGATCGCGCGGACCGGCGCCCAGGTGCTCGGCATCGATGTCGACGCGCACGTGGTCGAGACGGTGAACTCGGGCCGGGTGCATATCGAGGAGATCGATCTCGACGGCCTTGTCTCGGGCGTGGTCGCACGCGGCAATCTCCGGGCGGCACTCGCGATCGAGCCTTCGGACGTCTTCGTCATCGCCGTGCCGACGCCGTTCGGCGCTAACCACGCGCCCGACATCGGCTATGTCCTGCAGGCGGCGACCACCATCGCCACGGTGCTCAAGGCCGGCGGCGTCGTCATCCTCGAATCCACCTCGCCGGTCGGCACCACCGAGAAGGTTGCCGAGTTGCTCGCCCAACTGCGTCCCGACCTCAAGGTGCCCGGGCACTGCAGCGGCAGCGCGGACATCGCCATCGCCTATTGCCCCGAGCGGGTGCTGCCCGGCCGCATCCTCGTCGAACTGATCGAGAATGACCGAGTGATCGGCGGCATCACGCCCCGCTGCGCGCGCAAGGCGTTGCACTTCTACCGCCGCTTCGTGCGCGGTGCGTGCGTCACCACCACCGCACGCGCGGCGGAGATGACCAAGCTGACCGAAAATGCGTTCCGCGACGTCAACATCGCCTTCGCCAACGAGCTTTCGATCCTGGCCGAGGGCATGGACGTCGACGTGTGGGAGGTGATCCGCCTCGCCAATCGCCACCCGCGCGTCAATATCCTCTCGCCAGGCCCCGGCGTGGGCGGTCACTGCATCGCGGTGGATCCCTGGTTCCTTGTCCACTCTAACCCCGCGCAGAGCCCGCTGATCCGCACCGCTCGCGAAGTGAACGACGGCAAGGTCGCGCACAGCATCGCGCGCGCCGAGGCGCTGATCGCCCGGCTGCCGGGCGCGCCGATCGCCTGCCTGGGCCTCGCCTTCAAGGCGAATATCGACGATTTCCGCGAGAGCCCCGCGCTCAAGGTCGCGCAGGCGATCGCCGAGCGACACGGCCCCCGCGTCCGCATCGTCGAACCCTATGCCCACGCGCTCCCCCCTGCCCTTGCCGCCGCGGGCGCGACGCTGACCGACATCGACAGCGCGATCGAAAGCTGCCCGATCTTCATCGTGCTGGTCGACCATGACCTGTTCAAGTCGGTGCCGCTCGACGAGCGCGCGGGCAAGCTGGTCTACGACACGCGCGGCATCTGGCCGGACCAGCCCGCGCCGGAGAGCATCGCAGCCGGCCTGCGCCTCGCCGGGTGAACCGGCTCACCGCACTGTTCCGCCGCGCCGAGCCGCCGGCCTATGCGCTGCCGGCGGACACCCGCGCCTATGCGATCGGCGACGTCCATGGCCGGCGCGACTTGCTCGAGGAACTGCTCGCCCGGATCGACGCGGAGCGGGCGGCCGATCCCCGCCCCTGCGAGCACCTGGTGCTGCTCGGCGACCTGATCGATCGCGGCCCGGACTCGCGCGGCGTGCTCGATCTGCTGCTCGAACGACAAGCCGCAGACCCGAGCATGACGATCCTCGGCGGCAATCACGAAGCCATGCTCGTCGCAATGCTCGACGGCAATCTGCGCGATCTCGAAAGCTGGCTGCACTTCGGCGGCGAGGAATGCGCGGTCAGCTATGAGCTCGACCCGATCGCGCTGCTCGCCGACCCGGCAGGTGCGCCCGCACTGCTTCGCGCTGCGATTCCCGAGGCGCACGTCGCGCTGCTCCGTGCGCTGCCCGACTTGCTTCGAGTCGGCGATGTGCTTTTCGTCCATGCTGGCATTCGCCCCGGTGTCGCGCTGGACGCGCAGGACCCGCAGGACCTGCGCTGGATCCGCACCCCGTTCCTCCGCAGCACCGCCGATCACGGCGTGCTTGTCGTCCATGGCCACACCGTCGTCGGCGAACCCGACATCCATCCCAACCGAATCGCGATCGATACCGGGGCCAGCGCCACCGGCCGCCTTACGGCGCTGTGCCTCGACGGCGCAGACCGCCGCTTCCTCGCCACCGGCGCCTGATCCGAGCCGGACGTCTGCGCCAAGCCGTCATCCCGGCGAAAGCCGGGATGACGGACGGGGCGGAATGCGATTTCACCCTCCCGAAGCCCTTCGGTGCACACGAAAAAGCCCGCGAGAGTCGCTCGCGGGCTTTTCAAACCTTAGCAATCGGAAGCTGCTTACTGGGCGGGGGCTTCGCCTGCACCCTGCGGCATGCCGCCCTGCTGCTGCATCATCATCTGGCGGATGACCGCGGCAGGCACCAGTTCCTGCATGGTGACGTCGAAGATCAGCACCTGGTCGGACAGTTCGTTCTGCTGGCCGCCCTCGGCGCCATAGCCCAGCTTCGGCGGGAGCCAGAAGCGGTAATGGGCGCCCTTCTTCATCAGCTTCACGCCTTCGGTGAAGCCCGGGATCATCGGCTGGCCGATCTGAAAGCGCATCGGCGTCTTCGGCTGGAATTCCTTGCCGCTGCGCAGAACGCCGCGAATCTCGGTGACGACACCGTCCTGCTCGGCAGGATTCGCGCCGCTTCCGGCCTCGATCACCTGATACTGGAGACCCGACGGAGTGGTCTGGATGCCCGACTGGTTCTTGTGCCACGCCATGAACGCGTCGGCATCGAGATGCGACGCGGCGGGCGTGCGCGTGCCGGTCCAGGCAAGCGCAGCGGCGATGGCAGCCGCTGCCAGCACCCCCAACCAGATCCAGAGCTTGTAGCTGCCCTTGACGGGCTGGAGCGGAACGGCGGTCACCGACATGATCGGACTCCGGCGGGGAAGGCATCCCCGTTTATGTAGGAAACAGAAACGACGGCGCGCGCTGATTCAACGCGCGCCGGTCAGGCCTCAACGGGCGCTGTCGCGCTCCATGCGCTTGCGCTCCAGCTTGCGGGCGCGACGCACGGCGGCGGCACGCTCGCGCGCACGCTTCTCGCTCGGCTTCTCGTAGTGACGGCGCAGCTTCATCTCGCGATAGACGCCTTCACGCTGCAGCTTCTTCTTGAGCGCCCGCAGCGCCTGGTCGACGTTGTTGTCGCGAACGATGATTTGCATAAAGTCGTACAGCTCCGATCAAACTCAATAGCAATGGGCCGCCGAAACCATAGGTGCGGCGTCGAACGGGCCTCCTATCAGCGCCCATTCGATTCTTCAAGCAAAAGCGTGCGCGGCGCAGCAGCTTCCGTAGATTAGCGGGCCCGCTGCGCGCCAACCCGGATTACAGCAGATTGCAGTGCTGCAACCCGGTCGATAGAATCGGGTCCCAATACCCACTTCATGATGCAGTCAGCCCCCGCATTGGACCTAGAGACCCGCCTCCTGATCGTCGACGATGATCCCGGTATCCGCGAGCTCACCGCCGCCTTCCTGGCCCAGCATGGCTATGTCGTCGACACGGCCGAGGATGCGACCACGATGCGCGCGGCGATCGCCGCCAACAGCTATGCGCTGGTCGTGCTCGACCTGATGATGCCCGGCGAGGATGGTCTGTCCATTCTGCGCACGATGGACCGCCAGGCCGGCCCGGCGGTGATTCTCCATTCGGTGCTCAGCGAAGACATCGATCGGATCGTCGGCCTCGAGATGGGCGCGGACGATTATATTGCCAAGCCGGCCAACCCGCGCGAGCTGCTGGCGCGGATCCGCTCGGTACTGCGCCGGGCCGTCACCGCGCCGACTGCGACGGGTACGCTGGAGCGCAGCTATCTGCGCTTCGCCGGGTGGCGGCTCGATCCGGTGGGGCGGCAACTCTATGATCCCGAAGGCGTGCTGATCAACCTGTCGGACGGCGAGTTCCGCCTGCTGCTCGCCCTGGTAGAGCGGCCGCGCCGGGTGCTCACCCGCGACGCGCTGCTCGATTATTCGCGCGGCGCCCATGCCGAGCATTTCGATCGGGCGATCGACGTGCAGATGAGCCGGCTGCGCAAGAAACTCGCCCGCTCGGACGCGGACGAGTTGATCCGCACCATCCGTAACGAAGGCTATATGTTCATCGCCGAGGTCACCACCAAGTGATCGGACGCCCGGCGTCGATCGTGGTGCCGATGATGCTGTTCGCCATCACCTCGGCGGCGGTGGTGATGCTGGTCCAGTTCGCGGTGGTGTTTCACGGCCCGCCTCCCGGCTTCGGGCCGATCCCGATTGCCCGGGTCGCCGATGCGCTGCGCACCGGCCGCGCGCCCGTACGCATCCATGGCGAGGCGATCCACCTTTACTACGCCGACAACGAGCGTTTCGGCCGCACCGAAGAGCGCGCCTTTCCCGAGCGAGATCAGGCGATCGCCGCGCTGATCCCGGCCCCGGCGGGCAGCGTGCGCGGCTATTATGAATGGCCGACCAGCGATCCTGACCAGGACATCCATGGTAGCTTCACGATCGGGCGCCGCACCGATAGGGGCTGGCTGGTCGCCTCCGTCAGCCGCGCGCCGACGCTCGGCCGTTGGCGAGTCGCGATCCTGCAATGGATGCTGCTGACGCTGGTGATCCTGTCGCTGCTCGCCTGGGCGGCGGCGCGGCGGATCTCGCGCCCGATCCGGCGTCTGGCCGAAGCGGCGAAACGTGCCCGGCTCGGCGCCCCCGAGGCGATTCCGCTCGACGGACCGCGCGAGATCCGCGAACTCGGCCGCGCGATGGAGGCGATGCAGGTCCGCATCCTCCAGCAGGCCGAAAATCGCACCGTGATGCTGGCGGCGATGGCACACGACCTGGGCACGCCGCTCTCCCGCCTCGCCTTCTGGATCGAGCAACTGCCCGAAGCGGCCCGCGAACGCGCCGTCGCCGATATCGGCGAGATGCGCGCAATGCTCGCCGCGACGCTGCGCTTCACCCGCGACGACCGCACGCACGGCGAGATGGTGCGGCTCGACCTCGGCTCGCTGATCGACAGCCTTGCCGACGATCTCGCCGCGGCGGGTACGAACGTAACGGTGGAACCCGGCCCGCGCATGGTGCTGATCGGCGATGCGCAGGCCCTGCGGCGGCTGTTCGGCAATCTGATCGAGAATGCGATTCGCTACGGCCATGCCGCTCGAATCAGCTGGAGCGTTCGGAATGGGCATGGCGAGATCCATGTCGACGACGAAGGGCCCGGCTTCGATCTTTCGCGCGCCGAGAATCTTTTCGCGCCGTTCGTCCGCGGCGAAAGCTCGCGCAACCGCGCGACGGGGGGCACGGGCCTGGGCCTCGCCATCGTGCGCTCCATCGTCGAGTTGCACGGGGGCGAGGTGATGCTGGCCAACCGGCCCAGCGGCACGGGCGGCCGGGTGCGGGTACGGCTGCCGCTCGCAACCTGACGCAACACCTCGTTACGCTCCGACATCGCCCGGCGACGTTCCTGCGCCAGGGTTCGTGCAAGCCGCAGCCCCAACGGCGGCTCCGCATCGCGCGTACGGCTTTCCGCGCGATCGCATCTCCGCTCGCCGAGCGGCGTGCCGCCCCCTGTGCGCGCCTTTCCGGCGGGCGGAGCTTTGCTATACAGGCGGGCGATGGCCGATATATCCGATGCTCCGCTCGACCGCGGCACCCGTCTTCGCTCGATCCTCGGCGGATCGGCGGGCAACCTCGTCGAATGGTATGACTGGTATGCCTATGCGGCGCTCGCCAGCTATCTCGCCCCGCATTTCTTCGCGCCCGGCACCGCGCAAGACCTGAACGCCTGGATCGTCTTCGCGATCGGCTTCTTCATGCGGCCGATCGGCGGCTGGCTGATGGGCGTCTATGGTGACCGGCACGGCCGCAAGGCGGGGCTGAGCCTGTCGGTGACGCTGATGTGCGCGGGTTCGCTGCTGATCGCGGCGACGCCCAGCTACAGCGCGATCGGCTGGCCCGCCACCGCGGCCCTGGTGCTCGCGCGGCTGCTGCAGGGCCTGTCGCTCGGCGGCGAATATGGCGCGAGCGCGACCTATCTGTCGGAGATGGCCGGGCGGCGGCACCGCGGCTTCTTTTCCAGCTTCCAATATGTCACGCTGATCTCGGGCCAGCTCACCGCGCTGGTGGCGCTGCTCGCGCTGCAGGCGGTGCTGCCCGAGGAGAGCCTGCGCGCATGGGGCTGGCGCCTGCCCTTCGCGCTGGGCGGCGTGCTCGCGCTGCTGGTCTATTGGCTGCGCCGCCGCCTCGCCGAGACCGAGAGCTTCGCCAAGCGCGACCGCAAGGCGGCCTCGGGCGCGTTCGCGCTCTTTCGTCAGCACCCGCGCGAGGCGATGCTGGTGCTGCTGCTCACCGCCGGCGGCACCCTCGCCTTCTACGCCTACACCATCTACCCGATCACCTTCCTTAAGAAGACCGCCGGTTTCTCCGATGCCGCGGCCACGCAGGTGAATGCGGCGGCGCTGTTCGTGTTCATGCTGGTCCAGCCGCTGGCGGGCGCGCTGTCCGACCGGATCGGCCGCAAGCCGCTGATGATCGGGTTCGGGGTGCTGGGGGTGTGCTTCACCTACCCGATCTTCGTCGCGATGGAAGGCGTGCGCGACGGCGTCTCGGCCTTCTGGCTGATGACCGCCGCGCTGCTGATCGTCACCGGCTACACCGCGATCAACGCGGTGGTGAAGGCCGAGCTGTTCCCCGCGCATATCCGCACCCTCGGCGTCGCGCTGCCCTATGCGATGGCTAACGCCATCTTCGGCGGCACGGCGCCGTCGGTTGCGCTGTGGTTCAAACAGGAAGGCTGGGAGCGCGGCTTCTATTGGTACGTCACCGCGATGATCGGCATTTCGCTGATAACCTATGCGACGATGCGCGACACTGCCCGCAACAGCCGTATCGCGGAGGACTGAGGATCAGGCGAGGATCGCCCCGCCCCGCTTGGCGAGCACCCGGCCGATCGCATCGAACAGCGCGTCCATCGCCACCGGCTTGAACAGCACGTCGTCGGCGCCGGTCGCCAGGCAGCGCTCGCGCAGGTCGAGCGCGGTGTCGGCGGTGACGACGATGATCGGCAGGTCGGCCTTGGCATCGGGACGCGCGCGGATCTGGCGAATCGTCTCGAACCCGTCGGTGCCGGGCATGCGCAGATCCACCAGGATAATGTCGAAGGTCTCGTCGTCGATCCGGGCGAGGCCTTCCTCGGCCCAGGCGGCCTCGGCCATCGTCGCCCCGGCCACATCGAGCATGTCCTTCACGACGCGCCGATTCATCGGATCGTCCTCGATGAACAGGATGTTCATCGACACTGGCCCTTCTGGGCAGAAACCGGCGTTCTGGCCACGTTGTGCATGTCTCGGTGTATTATCGCCCTAAGCCGCCTGCGAGACAAGCGGGTCTTTCCCCAGTCTGTTCTTTTTCCGCGCGGACGCGGGCAGTGCCGCTGCTACCAATTCCGTTCCAGCGACCGGCTTTTCTATCACCTGTGTTAGGCCGGCGTCCAGAAATTGCGAACGTTGTTCGGCGTTCTTGCCGCTCCAAAGCAAGGTCGCGCATAGATTGGACTGTATCCTGCATAGGATAGCGATCCGCTCCACCAGATCTTGCGTTGGGGTGGCGAGTGCCGCTTCGTCAATGACCAGCGCGTCGAACTGCTCCAATTCGAGTAGCTGCAGGGCCTCATCGCGATCCCTGGCGAATCGCACGCGGTCGACTTCGGCTTCGAACAGGGTCCGCAGCATCGCCCGGGTGATCGGATTGCGCTCGAGAATCAGCACGCCGGTGCCCGCTTCGCCCGCGCCGGGAAGCGTCGCCGGTGGCTCGGCGCGCAGGAGCGGCAGGTCGAGCGTGAAGGTCGAGCCTTCGCCCGGCGTGCTCGCCACCAAGATCGCGCCGCCCAGCGCTTCGGCGAGGTTGCGACAGATGGTGAGGCCGAGGCCCGTTCCGCCATATTGGCGCGTGGTGCTGGAATCCGCCTGGCGGAAGCTCTCGAAGATTTCACCCAGCTTGTCGGCCGGGATGCCGATTCCCGTATCGGAAACGGAGATCCGCAAGCGTTCGCCGACATCGCCTTCGCCCTGCGCAACCTCTGCCGTGAGCCCGATGGCACCGGCCGCGGTAAATTTGAGCGCGTTCGACAGCAGGTTGAACAGCAACTGTCGCAGCCGGCTGGGGTCGCTGACGATCCAGCCGGGCGCGCCGTCCAACTGAACGTCGAACGCCAGCCCCTTGGCCTGCGCCGGATCGGTCCACAGCCGCGCGACTTCCTCGGCGAGCGTGCGGAAGTCCATCGGCACCGGGTCGACGCTGAGGTTGCCGCTTTCGATCTTGGCGACGTCGAGGATGTCGTCGACCAGCGCCCGCATCGTCAGCCCGGCGCCCTGCACCACTTCCAGCCGCTCGCGCACGTCGCCAGCGATGGCGTCGTCCGCGAGCATCACCTGGGTCATGCCGAGGATGCCGTTCAGCGGGGTGCGAATCTCATGGCTGGTGGTCGCCAGGAACTCGGTTTTGGCACGCAGCGCCTTTTCGAGCGCGGCATTGGTGGAGGCGAGCACGCGGTTCGCCGCACGCACCTGGTTGCGGCTACGCCGGATGGTAAACAGCCCGACGCTGAGCAGCAGGATGACGACCAGGGTGGCGAGCCCGAGCGAGAGGAACAGCACGCGCTGGAAATGCGCGGCCTTCTGCAATTGCTCGGTCTTGAGCCGCTGGATGGTGAGTTCCTGGTTCGCATAATCGAACCGGGCCGCCATCAGCGCGGCGCTGTTGGTGGTCGCCACCTTGGCCGCCTCGTCGCTCAGGCGCTTGAGCGCTTCGAGGTGCCGCAGCGCCAGCCGATCCTCGCCGAGCTTGCGGTAGATGAGATAGGCGAAGAAGTGCGGGATCCGGAAGTCCTGAGTGGTGGTGGCGAGATCGAGACCGGCGAAGGTCTGGCCGATCAGCGCCGCCGCTCTCGACGTATCCCCCTCGTCAAAGGCCAATTTCGCCGCCGTTGCGCTTAGCAGGCGCCGTAAGCCGGCAGCATCGCTTCCGGTCGCGAGCGTGAAGGCACGCGCGAGCGTCGCCTTGGCGGCTTGCAGATCGCGCGCTTCGACCTGGCTGCGCGCCAGGTTGTCGAGAATGCGCGCCTCGAGCATGGGCTTGCCGAGCTTGCGGGCCAGCGCGATCGCCGCGCCATATTCCGCGTCCGCCTCCTGATACCGCTCCAGCAGCAGCAGCACGTTGCCGCGGCGGTTGTGCAGCGTAAGCGAAAGCAGTGGGTCGCCGCTGTAAGCAAGGGCGGCCTGCCGATAATAGCGCTCGGCCCGGTTGTGATCGGACGCCGTTGCATATAGCGAGCCGATGCTCTGCAGCGCAATCGCCTGCCGTCTCGGCTCCCGCACGTCCTCGAACACGCGATAAGCGCGCTGGAAGGCGACGAGCGCATCGGCGGACTTGTCCTGCATCAGGAACAGATTGCCCAGCGCGATCTGCAGATCGCCCTTCAGCGCGACCGGAGCCTTGATCGTCGAGACGATGCGCGCGGCACTGTCCAGCGATCGCTTGGCTGGGCCGATCTGGTCGCTGCGGAGTTGCACCTCGGCACGCAGCCACAGTGCGGTCCCCCGCACCAGCGCCTGTTCTGCAGGATCCGCACTGCGGCCGGCCATCGCATCGATCTGCTGGATCAACGGGTTCGGATCTTCGGACTGGTCGACGATGCGGTTGCGGGCCTGCTCGACCAGCGCCGCGACATTCTTGGGTAATTGCTGCGCGTGCGCGGCGCCTCCGAGCGAGGCCACGAGCAGCAATCCAGCAAAAAGGATAGGCGAGTGGCGCAGAGCGCGACAGCTCACGCGCGCGTCCACGAACTTCCGGACCGGAGAAACACCGGGCGGCTCGCCATGGTCTCGGCCAGCTGGTCCTGCTCGCCGAGATAGGAACAGAGCGCCGGGAAGGGCACGGGGCGCGAGATCAGATAGCCCTGCACAAGGTCGCAGCCCATGACGCTGAGCAGCGCAAGCGCCGCCGGCGTCTCTACGCCCTCGGCGGTGACTTCCATCTCCAGCGCGTGCGCGAGATCGATCGTCGACCGCACGATCAGCGGGTCGCGATGGCTCGAGGTGAGCTGGGTGATGAACATCTTGTCGATCTTCAGCTCCTTGGCGGGGAGCTGCTTGAGATAGGCAAGCGAGGAGAGACCCGCGCCATAATCGTCGATCGCCAGCACCACGCCGTGATCGGCGAAGCGCTGCAGGTGGCGGATGGCGCTCTCCGGATCACGGATCACCGCCGTTTCGGTGATTTCGAAGCCGAGCTTCGCCGCCGGGTTGGCGGTGATGATCTCGCAGACCTCGTCGATGAACCCCGCATTGGCGAGCAGCATGCCCGAGATGTTGAGGAACAGCGGGATATCGTGCCCCAGCGCGGCAAGCCGGCGCTGGTCGGCGATGACCTGGCGCAGCGTCCACAGCGTGAGCGGGCCGATCAGCCCAGAGTCTTCCGCAGCCGCGATGAAATCGCCGGGCATGATCAGGCCACGATCGGGGTGCTGCCAGCGGATCAGCGCCTCGGCGCTCGAAACCTGTTGCTGGCGAACATTGATCTTGGGCTGGTAGTGGAGGAACAGCTCGCCCGCCGCGATCGCGCGCGGCAAATCGGCGATGAGCGTCAGGCGATCGACCGCGTGGTCGGCCAGCGAGAGATCGATCAGCTCGAAACCGCCAGCATCCCCCGCGCGCTCCAGCGCGATTTCGGCGACCTCGAGCAGCCGAAGCGTGTCGCCCTCCTCGACCCCGGCACATGCCGCACCGATCGCGAAATCCAGCCGGACTTCCGGCAGGGCATCGCGCTGATGCGCATCGAGGTCGTGGCGCAGCGACCGCAGGCGCATCGTAGCCTCTTCGCGATCCGCGGCAGCGACGTGGAATTCGATCAGGTCTCGGCCGACGCCGATCAGCTGGACGCTCGGGGCGAGGGCGACGATTCGGGCCGCCAGCGTCTCGGCGGCAAAGTGCAGACCATTTTTGCCGAGAATGCGGCGCGCTGTCTCGAAATTGGTCACGCGGCACAATGCCGACACGTTCAAGCCATGGCTCACCGAATGCCCTCCCGCCGCCTGCTCGGCCACACACCGATAAAGGACAGATTCGCGAAAAACTACTGGCTGATGCGCAAACCAGCCAAAAACCGGCATTTTTTACGACTGCATGCCGCCTGCCGCCCCCTGTCTGATCCCTGCGGACCCGCCCGGAATCGTCGGACGAGGAGGATTACGAAACACGTTTAAAGAAAAGGTAAACGAGAATTTGCACATATGCGCAAATCTCGCCCTCCGCAGAATCCCCGATTGCGGAAAAGTAAATTTTTCATTAACGAAATGACTTGCGCGGAACAGCGCAGAAATGGGAGCCAAAAAAATGAAGTTCTTCACCCTCTTCTTCCGTGATGGCGTCACTGGCACGGACATCCGCCCGCTCTGAATTCAACCATATGGAAGCCGGCGCCGCGAGGTAGCCAGCTGACATTAACCAGGAAAAAGGCCTGCCCCCGCAGGCCTTTTTCTTTTGCGGCCAACGGCCTGACGCAATTGCTGCACTGCAGTGGGTTGCGGTCGCGGCAGGTTCGGTTAAGAGCTTTGCCGGACCGCTGGAAACAGCACTTTCGGCACAGGGGAAAATCGTGCGCATTGCGATGATCGGCACGGGCTATGTGGGCCTGGTATCTGGAGCCTGCTTCTCGGACTTCGGCCACGAAGTCATCTGCGTGGACAAGGACGCGCGGAAAATCGAACTGCTCCACCAGAATG